>DASYHX010000598.1:0-2597 GCA_035998065.1 Pseudorhizobium sp. | reverse complement strand
CTGCCTCGGCAATCGAGAGCCGATGGAAGCGCTCGGTGGTGCCGCCGTTGATCAGCCGCATCGTCGAGGGATCGGCTTCGAGGACGTCGCCGAAGGATGCGAATGTCGCGGCCGTTAAGGGACGGATTGGGAGCTCGATGGGCAAAGGGATCATTCTCCCTGGATGTGCGGGTGGCGGAGCTGGTCGATCTGTCGGACAAGTTTCGGGAGGTCGGACTGCACCGTCTCCCAGATGATACGCCAATCCAGCCGGTCATATTGGTGAACCACGAGGTTGCGCAGACCCCGGATCTTGCTCCAGGCGATCTCCGGTTGCTCGGACGCAATGTCCGGAAACAAAGTCTGGATACGTGCAGCAGCGGCCGCGAGTAAAACGAAGGTCATCGCTACGGCACGCTGACGCAAGAGATCCTGCTCGAATGCCTCAAAGCTCACCTCCGCAAGGAATTCGATCGCCTCCCGCGCCGCCTCCTCCATATCGATAAGGTTGTCGAGCAGGCGTTCTTCCGGTGTCATATGATGCGCGCTTCGGCAAGGATCCGGTCGCGCATTCGCGCCTTCAGGCCGCTGGCCGTGACCACGTCGACCCTGCAAGGCAGCAGATCCTCCATCTCGGCTTGAAGCCCCCCGAGATCGAACAAGGTCATGCCGGGAAGAGCATCGATCAGAATATCAAGATCGCTGTCCGGCCCGTCCTCACCCCGCGCAACAGAACCGAAAGCACGCGGATTGGCCGCCTTGTGACGGGCCGTTGCAGCGCGGATCGCTTCCCTATTCTGCTCCAGCGCCTCGGAAGGTCTCATGGTCAAGTCACTCCTGATGCCGTCAAGATAAGCGATCGGAGAGAGTCTGGAAAGAACATGCCGCCTCACCCCTCCGGCAGAAGCGCTGCCAGACGAAGGCTGGCTATGCGTTCGACCTGGGCGGCTGCGGTTTCGAACTCCTGCTCGGGATTATTGTGAATCCGCCTCTCGAAGGCGTCGAGGATCTCGTGCTTGTCGAGACCCTTGACGGCGATGATGAAGGGAAAGCCGAATTTCTCCGTGTAAGCGTCATTGAGTTCGGTGAACCGGGCATGCTCCTGCGGGTTCAGCCGATCGAGGCCGGCGCCTGCCTGCTCGTTGCGGCTGTCCTCCGTCAGTCCTCCGGCGATCGCCAGTTTTCCGGCAAGATCCGGGTGCGCCCGCAACACGCCGAGCCGTTCCTTATGGCTTGCCTGCCGAAACACGCTCACCATCGCCTCGTGCACGCCCTTTGCAGTCAGCGGCACGAACAGCAGCCCCTCGTCGTAAGCGCGCTCGGCTATGAAGGGCGAATGCTCGAAAACGCCGCCGAAGCGGGCGATGAAGTCTTGGCGGGCCGTCATGCGGCGCCTCCCGGCTGATGATGTTCGTGCCAGTGGCGGGCAATCTCGATACGCTGCGGGATCCAGACCTTGTCGTGGGAAAGCACATATTCGATGAAACGGCGAAGGGCAGCAGCGCGACCGGGGCGGCCGACGAGGCGGCAGTGCAGACCGACCGACATCATCTTCGGCGCGCCCGCCTTGCCCTCCTGGTAGAGCAAATCGAACGCATCTTTCAGGTAGGTGAAGAACTGGTCGCCGGAGTTGAACCCCTGTGGCGTAGCAAACCGCATGTCGTTGGTTTCCAGCGTGTAGGGGATGATCAGGAATGGCTTGCCGTCGAGACCCGGCACCCAGTAAGGCAGGTCGTCTGCGTAGGAATCGGAGGAATAGAGGAAGCCGCCCTCCTCCATCACCAATCGCAGCGTGTTGTCGGACGGCTTGCCCTGATACATGCCGTAGGGGCGCTCGCCGGTCAGTTCAGTATGCAGGCGCACAGCTTCGCGGATATGCTCGCGTTCCTTCTCCTCTGGAAAATCCTTGTATTCCAGCCAGCGGTAGCCGTGGCTGGCGATTTCCCAGCCGGCTTCCTTCATGGCCGCCACCGCCTCCGGGTTCCGCGCCATGGCAAGCGTCACGCCGTAGACGGTCGTCTGCACCTTTAGTTCGGTGAACATCCGCCACAAGCGCCAGAAGCCCGCTCGCGAACCATATTCATAGATCGATTCCATGTTGAGGTTGCGCTGGCCGGGCCAAGGGGCAGCGCCGACGATCTCAGACAGGAGATTTTCCGAGGCAGGATCGCCATCGAGGATGCTGCTCTCGCCGCCCTCTTCGTAATTGATGACGAACTGGACGGCGACATGGGCGCCGCCTGGCCATTTCGGATCGGGAGGGTTTCGGCCGTAGCCGACGAGACTGCGGGGATATTCGTTCACGGACATCAATTCACCTTGCCAAACATGGCGAGGACGGTAGCCAGCCCGTTCGCTGCTGTCGAGACGCAAAGAGCGCCGGCAACTCAGTCCCGCTGTGCGGCAAGTGCGAGATGACTCTCGAACGTGAATGCGGAGGGGACGTCCATCGTCTCTCCGGCAAGGGCGGAAAGTGTTGCATCGGCTAACCGGTGGGCGATGCCGAAGCTGACCTTGAAGCCACCGGTGAGCGCGATGAGGTTAGGATACTCGGGATGCAGCCCGACCATGGGGTCGCGGCCGATTGCCTTTGGGCGAAGGCCAGCCCAGCGCTCAAC
>DASYHX010000597.1:0-4071 GCA_035998065.1 Pseudorhizobium sp. | reverse complement strand
ATCGCTGTGCTGGTTGGTGCTTTCCTCGTTCCGCTACGCGTCTGGCAACCCTGGCGCAACTGATCCGCCACATCACGCCGCGGTCGCCAAAGTGTCAGGTTCATGCGTTGGCCCACCGCCTGTCCCTCTCAAAGTTGAGCGCAATTGCCTTGTCCAAGTCCATCTTGGCGGAACGAGGTTATCGAGCGGGTGTACTCCGGTGGGAGTAGGCCTCACCTCCCGCGGGCGGATGCGGCCACTGTCGGCGGCCAATACCTTGATGGGAGACACAAACCTCGGAGCACATCTGACATGAAACCAACTGACAAACCGCAAAAGAACTTCGCAATAGGACGCCGCACATTTCTGGGCGGGGCGGCTGCACTTGGTGTTGGTGCCGGACTGGCCGCGCCGGCCATTGTCAACCGTGCCGCCGCGGCCGAGTCGGTCATCGCCTTGCGGGACCAGGACCTGAAATTCATTGCCACGGAAGAGACCTATACCACCGACGAATTGATCGCACTGAATGCGATCAACGATGAACACGTGGAGTATCTCGAGGGGACCGGTCTTCTCGAAATCGGCCCTGACCGCATCGCCAAGATGGACGAGGCGGGGATCAATGTTCAGATCCTCTCCGCACATACACCGGGCGTGCAAGATGTCCCCGGTCAGGAAGGCATCGATTTTGCGTACCGTCTCAACAAGATGATCGCCGAGGGCCCGATGGCCACCTATCCCGGGCGCTATCAGGCCTATGCGACCCTTCCTCTGCAGGACCCCGAGGCATCAGCGGACGAACTTGAACGCGCCGTTCGGGAAGATGGCTTTGTGGGAGCCATGACCAATGGATTCATCGGAGAAAAATTCCTCGACCATCCCGACTTTGACCCCCTGCTGGCGCGTGCCGAAGCACTTGGTGTGCCCATTTACCTGCATCCGGGTTACCCACCTGAAGCAGTCTATGATATCTATTACCGCACGACACGGCCAGGCGATGACCAGACGTTCCAGAACTACATTTTCAGTGGTTCAGGCTATGGATGGCACCAGGAGGCCCTTACGCAATGCCTTCGACTGATCTTCACGGGGACGTTCGACAGGTTCCCCAAACTGCAGATGATCCTCGGCCACATGGGAGAGGGGCTTCCGTTCTACTACGAGCGCATCGTGGGGGATATGAGCGAGTCCACCGAAGGTTCACTGGACAAGCCGCTCGGGCAATACTTCAGCGACAATTTCTGGTATACCACCAGCGCCTTCTTCCAGGATGAACTGCTGCACCTTTTGCTGAGGTACATCAGTGTGGATCGGGTAATGTTCGGGACCGACTATCCGTTCGCCGACATGAAGCAGGGAACCGACTGGTTCCGGGCGGTAGATTTGCCTCGTGAGGCCAAGGAGAAGATCGCATTCCGCAATGCGGAAAAGCTGTTCGGCATAAAGGTCTGACGCGTCCGAAACCGGTGGGTTCGGTGGCGGCAGGGTCGACACCGGATATCGTGTTGGCTGTATCCTCAGGATACAGCCAATAGCATTGAACATCGCTGCATCTTCGCCAAGCAATCTTGTCCGCTGTCGTTGGGTGCAAGCCAGACCTGCTCTCCGGGGCGGCAGATGGCCGTGGCGAGACGGCGATGCATGTTCCAGAATGTGCTCCAGTGTCTGCGCCCCACCTCCTATACTTGCAGCTGGTGTCTGGCGCCTGCTGTCATCAAACCAGTGTGCCAAACCACATACAGGAGCGGAGGGACAACGCTTTGATCGAACAATCGATGAATTGTGCAGGTACAGGAAAATGCCGCCAGGCAAGAACATTACCTTCGGTCAGTACGATGGTGGTGCTGTGAAACACGTCGAGCGCCGGATTGGGCTTGTCGATCTGGCTGTGCTTCTTGCCGCGCTCACCGTGTCAATCAGCGTGCTCGTTTCCGATCCGGACGTCGTGGCGGAGCGACAACTTCCGGGGATCGCGACAGCGTGCATCGCCGCAGTATTGCTGATCGTCGGCGGCGACAGGTTTGGCCGGGCCACTTTGGTAGCGGTTAGCGCGCTCGACATCATTACGCTCACATGGACCGCTAGCCCGGTCGGCCTTCGACCGCTGCTTGTCGTGGGACTTTTTCAAATCGTGCGCCGGAGCGATGACCGTTCCGTGATCTGGTTCGCATCAGTCGTTGCGATCGTGGTGGCCAGCATCGGGGTGCAACTCGACGACGAGCCGTTCTGGCTGGAGTGGGTCACCGACGCGGCAGTTCTCTTGCTCCCGATCGCTGCGGCTGAGGCCAGCCGCGCCAACCTGCGGCGTCGGGCCGAAGCGGTGGACCACGAGGTTGCCGAGCGGCTGCAGGCGGAACGGCTTCGCATTGCCTACGATCTGCATGACATCGTCGCCCATTCGCTTTCGGCGATCACTGTCCAATCCGGCATTGCCGCCCACAGGTTCGAGCGCGATCCTGCAGCGGCTCACGCCGCGCTCGTGGATATAAACAAGACAGGCAGGCGATCGCTTGACGAACTGAGGTCCCTGCTCGGGCTCCTTCGATCCGACGAGTCGGTTCCGCTCCGCCCGACGCCGGTGGCGACGACGCCGCTGAGCGACGTGATTGCCGCCGAGGGGCACCCGAAAGAGGTCGAGTTGATCGAGGAGGGGCGCTTTCCCATAGGCGTGGCGGATAGCACCGTGCTGACGGTGCACCGCATCGTGCACGAGTGCCTGGTCAATGTCGCCCGCCACGCCGGCCAGGTGCCTGCCACCGTCCACCTCCGGCACACGGACAGCGGCGCGCACGTCACGGTGTCGAACGACGCTCCGGCCACACCACGCGCCGCTGCTCCCGGGACTGGGATCGGGCTGGTCGCGATTCGAGAGAGAGCAGAACTACTTGGTGGCACCGTGCAAGCCGAACGAACCGACGATGGCGGATTCGTGGTGCGCGCTTTCGTGCCTTACCAGTTATCCGGCGGTTTGAAGGCATGAGTGCTCGGTCGCAAGAGCTTGAGGTGACGGCTCACGCCATCCGCGTGTTGCTGGCGGATGATCAGGAGCTAGTGCGTCGCGGCTTCGCCGCCCTACTGGCCAGCGAGCCGGGCATCGAGGTCGTCGGCGAGGTAGGCGACGGCGCGCAGGCGATCGCCGAGACCCGGCGTACACGTCCAGACGTAGTGCTGATGGACATCCGCATGCCTCGCATGGACGGGCTTGAAGCGACGCGGGCGATCTGCGGCGACGCACGGCTCGGCGCTATCAAGGTTCTAGTGCTCACCACGTTCGCGCTCGACGAGTACATCTACGAGGCGCTCAGAGCGGGTGCTTCAGGCTTCCTGCTCAAGGACACTCCTCCCCAACTCCTAATCGAGGCCATCACCGCCGCCGCCGCCGGCGACGTCCTGATCTCGCCAACGGTGACCAAGCGTCTCGTCGCGGACTTCGTTCGCAGACCTGTCATTCGTCCCGGCGACCCGGGTCCTCTCGATGTCCTCAGCCATCGTGAACGCGAAGTCCTGATCGAGGTCGCACGTGGCAAGACCAACGCCGAGATCGGAAGCGCGCTCGGCATGTCACCGCTGACGGCGAAGACGCATGTCAGTCGCATTCTTGGGAAAATGAACGCGCGCGACCGCGCGCAGCTGGTGATCATCGGGTACGAAACCGGGCTTGTCAGCCCAGGGGAATGAGTGTGGCGAAACTTGTGATGGAGTAACTGCCGACGCGGGAAAACGGCCCTCCACCAACTTCGGGCGCACTTGTATCGCGGCGCTGAGCACGACCGGGGTCGGAGGGCTTTCGGACGATTGCCTCTGAACTTTCGGATGATGCGAGGGCTTGGAAGCCAAGTCCCGCTCGATAGTCATAGTTGAGCAAGACCACGGCATGGCAGTGCCGACCCAGTCGGACAGAAGTGAGGAAAACGGCTTGTCAGAACAATCGCTGCGGATCGCCATCGTAGAGGACTCGGTGCTCCTCCGCGAGGGACTGGTGAGGCTGATCGAGGAAGCTTCCTTCGTCGTTGCAGGGGCCTTTGCGGACGGCGACGAGTTCATGCGGGCGCTGCCAAATCTTGAGATCGATCTCGCCATCATGGACGTGAG
>DASYHX010000596.1:0-1775 GCA_035998065.1 Pseudorhizobium sp. | reverse complement strand
TTAACGCCGCCCCCGCCAATGTTTTGGCGCTGGTTGCGGGTTCGCACCTTCTGCGTCGGAGCCACTTGATCCGTCTCATTGGAGAGGTCGATCGAGGGGTTGAGGGCGACACAGAGCACGGATGTCATGACTTCTCCATCTTCAGGTTTGGCAGGCCGCATAAGGTCGGAGGCAGCATTTCCGACAAAGATGACCGCATCTTCACGACGCGGCATGTCGGCTCAAGCTAGCGGAAAGCGCAATCGGACCCAAGTCGCGTCAAGCAGCTTCATCCATGGCGGCCCAATTCCTGAACAAATCGTAGCGCGGCAGCGGCGTTGAAATAATTCCGTCTCATTCGGTCTCTATGGGTGGAAGACCTAGGAGGTAGAAGTCATGTCGATCGATCTTACCATCAAGGAGGCCGTGACTGATCCGCTGATCGAGCTGTTGCTCAAGGCTGACGGCCTCAACACACAAGCTTTTGCCGATCTGCTCGGCCAGGCTGCCGAAGAGCAGATGCGGCAAAAGCTGGCGCAGCTGCGCGAAACGCACGCCGAGCTTTTCTATCAGCGCCTGTCTGCGACCGAGCCACTCGAACAAGCTCGCGGCCATTGCTGACCCGGCAGCCGCTTTGCCGAGCTACAAGAGGCCGCACGGCCGTGCGGCGGCGCTCCTCGATCGCAGGATCAGAAGGCAGCGGCAACCAGCCTTCTACGTAAGGTGTCCAGGCCGATTTCTTGACGTTCGACCAAGGTATGCTCCCAAGCCAGGGCCGTCTTCACAATCTGCCCAAGGTCGTCATGGCGCGGCACCCAGCCCAGTAATTCCCTGGCGAGGGTGGAGTTGGCCACGACACAAGCCGCATCTCCCACCCGCCGGGGGGAATGCGTAACCGAGAACTCGCTTGCACTGGCTCGCTTCACTGCCTCGAGCACTTCAAGAACCGAGTAGCCTCGACCGTAGCCGCAGTTGGCAATAAGCGACTTGCCGTCATTCCGGAGATACTGCAGGGCCATCAGGTGCGCGCCTACTAGATCTGACACGTGAATGTAGTCGCGGACGCCGGTGCCATCATGCGTCGGATAGTCGGTGCCATAGACTTCCACTCCCGGCCGCTGCCCCAAGGCTGCCTCGCATGCAATCTTGAGCAGGTGCGTGGCTCCCTCCGTCGACAAGCCTGTTCTCCCTGCGGGATCAGCGCCCGCGACATTGAAATATCGCAGCGCCACAAAGCGGAAATCATGTGCCGCCGCCGCGTCCTTCAGCATCAACTCCGACATCAGCTTGGACTGCCCGTAGGGATTCTTGGGCAGCGTCGGCGCCGTCTCCACCACCGGCGTGTCATCTGGAAGGTCCCCGTAGACTGCAGCGGTGGAAGAAAACACGAAATGACGGATCCCCGCCGCTATGGCCGCGGCAGCAAGCAGGCGGGTATTGCTGGTATTGTTCTCATAGTATTCGAGCGGGTGCGTCACCGACTGCGGCACCACAATCGAACCTGCAAAATGCAGAATGGCCTCGATTTCATTCTCGACGAAGATCTGAGCCAGCATGTCGCGGTCACCGACATCGCCGAGGTAGAAGCGCGCCGCTGGCGGCACTGCCCAGCGGAAGCCCGTCGACAGTCGGTCAAGGACAACCACGTCCTCGCCTGCATCGAGCAGAGCCCACGCCATATGGCTTCCGATATAGCCGGCACCGCCGGTAACGAGAACGGCCATTTCAACACTCCTGCCTTTTTTGACTGACAGGAAGCGAAGCACCGTTCTGCTTCATCAAAGCTTACCGGGCGC
>DASYHX010000595.1:0-5623 GCA_035998065.1 Pseudorhizobium sp. | reverse complement strand
TCGGTCGCAAATTGTTCGGTATCCGGAAGGAGAACCATCATGAATGATCCGAAGAAA
Source organism: Pseudorhizobium sp. (assembly GCA_035998065.1). GTDB lineage: Bacteria > Pseudomonadota > Alphaproteobacteria > Rhizobiales > Rhizobiaceae > Neorhizobium. Next base: position 5,566 of record DASYHX010000595.1, on the reverse strand, counting down.
CCAACCGCTACTCAGGGCACAGATGACACCGTCATGCCCAATGACGTTGCCGAGGTCGCCGAGTCCGGCGACGACGTGAACTCGATCAGCGAGAACACCGATGGCGACGGCCAGCACAAGTTGAAGAAGGAGGTCGATGAAGCCACCGACCTCCCTCAGAAGGGCTCCGCTTAGCCCCTGCGCTTCAGCTCGGCTTCGATCGCAGCATTGGCTTCCTCACCGTTGCTGATCGGATCTTCGCTGAGCTTGGACGCGAGCGACCGACGCTCCTGCCAGGTAAGATCCTTCCAGTTGGCCGGGATCTCGACCTTGGCGGTCGCGTTGGTTTCGCCTCCGCCGGCATTGCCATTGCCGTCTACAGGCTGATCGCCGACGATCTTCTGGGCTCCGGGCATCACTGCCTGACCGGCCTGTTCGATCGTCTGTGCCGGCTTCCCGGTAGACGGATCGGTATTGCTGGCCTTGATACCGATGCCACCAACTGCAGCCACGTCGGCATTGGCCGCGAAGTTACCCTCGCTGTCGGCCAGTTGCCGGCTGGTTCCTTCCGGATCGGGCTTGATCGGCTCGATGCTCGATAGAGCGGTCGAGGATTCCCGAGATGCCTTCTCCGCCTGCTCTGCCATCTTGTCGAAAGCATTTGCGAGACGGTCGACAGCACTGCCGCCGAGGCGGTTGGCGCGAGAGCGAAGGATCTGCGCGCGACTTTCATCACGGCGCGCGATGGCCTCCGCAAGGAGCGGATCCTTTTCATGTTCAGTCATGTCAGTTCTCCAGAATGAGGGGATGAATGGAGAGGGGCCGGAGCCCCTACCCTCAGCCGTTCGTGACGACGGCGACCATGCGGACCAGCTTCGGATCGTAGACCCGGGTCCAGTTCGCACCGGTGGCGAGCTCGGTATCGGTCACGCCGGATGCCGATGCCGGCGTGCCGGAGAAGGAAACGCCGCGCGGGTGCATGACCCAGTGGCGGCGGTACCAGACGGTCTCGACACCCTCGCCGTTACCGGCAGCGGCAACGCTGTCAATCTCGACCGGCTTCTTCGGCCCACCCTCACCGGTGGCTTCGGCATAGCCGATGGCGCCACTGCCGAAGAGGTAGGAGGTGTACTTGAAGCCGGAGGTGTCGCCTGCCTCGCGTGGGCACTGATCGGACACGTAGACGATCTTGTCGTCCCACATGTTGAAGTCGAGGCCCGTTGCAGGATCCTTAAACTTCTCGATCGCACGGGCTGCACGCAGATTGTAGAAGATCCGCGAGTGCATGAGGACGGCCGACAGCGTAGTGCCGTACTCGCCGAGCAGCGCATAGGCATTGGCCGCGATCTCGGCGTCCAGATTGACGGGCGACACTGCGCCGTCTTCCGAAGCGACGTCGAGGACGTTGCCCGCCATGCCCGCCGAAGCGAAGACGCCACGCATCTGCTCGCCCATGATCCGCTGTTCTTCTCGCACCCAGTATTCAGCAATGAGCTGGGCAACGGCATCTAGCGGATCTTCCGCAAGCATGGAGGCGACGAGGTTCGCCGACTGCCAGCCGTTGTTGCGGCGGATCTTGCGGGCCATATCCTGGCCCTGCGTCAGCTTATTGGGCGTTGCGGTCTGAGCCGGATCATCCGTCGAGACGTTGGAGTTGCCGGTCAGGTCGTTCCAGAATGGCATCTGGACGAGATCGCCCGGGCCATTGGCGAAGCGCTGAAGCTCAGCGTCGGTTGAGACGATCGGCGAATTGCGGATGCGCGAGAGCTGCGCAATGCGCTGGATCGTCGTGGGAAGGAAGAGCGGGCCATAGATGACGTCGCTCAGACGAGTGGTTGCCATGTCGAGGCTCCTGTCATTTGGAGGATGTGGGGTGGATGGTCTCGGTCACCCCACTGGGCATGACCTCGTATGCGTGGCGCCACTGACGCCGGGTGTTACCAGGTCGGAGTGACGCCGGCGGCCTGCGCCATCTGGCGAGCCTTGGACGCGTTCTCCTGGATGAGCTGCTGTTGCTTGGTCAGGTTTGGCTTTTTGCCATTGCTGGTGTCCCAAGGGTTGTCGCTGAACTGCCGGCCGTCGCCGCCCTTGGCATCGCCACCGGTGGCTTTGGCAACGAAGGGCTTGCCTTCGTCCTGGCCAGCCCAGTTGCGGACGTAGTCGGTGAGCGGCGTCCGATCGTTCACGCCGTCGTCGGCGAAGACCTGGATCGCGTCGTCATCCTCGACGAGCTTGATCTGGCCCTTCTCCTTCAGCAGCGCCTTGGCGGCCGGCAGGAACGTCTTGTCGATACCGGCGTCGAGCAGAGCCTTGGTCAGGCCATCGTCGACCATGACGCGCCGGAGCGTGCCGTCGAGCTTGTTGGCGCGAGCCTCCAGCTTTTCCCGATCCTTGGCGAACTTCGCCTCGAGCTGCGTCTTCTGCGCTGTCAGACGCTCTTCGATCTTCGGCGGCTCGTTGCCTTCCGCTTGGGTTCGGAGAGCTTCGTATGCATCGGCGTCGAAGTCCTCCGGCAGGCCTTCTAGCCGGCTTTCTGCGGTGATGAGCTTCTCGCTGAGAGTGCGCTTCTCCCCGCGGACGCGATCGAGGGCTGACTTGAGCGCCGCAGCACCGGGATGAGACTCAATTCCCTCTACAGCGAGGACGAACTTGCCGTCCTTCTCCTCGTAGAGCGAGCGGAACTGCTCCTCGACACTGTCGAGGCTGTCGATGATAGCTTTCAAAGCCACTGGCTTATTCCTTCCAATGAAAAAGGCCGCTCACTGGCGGCCGGTGGTGGGCATTGCGAAGATGATGCCTCAGCGAGGCATGCAGACGCGGGTGCTCAGAACGACGTTGGCGCGATTGAGCGCGAGTTCGACGCTGGGGAAGCGCTCGACGGTGGGCTTCGGGTCACCCATGACCTGGTAGCAAAGCATGTGGGTCTCCCCAGACATGAGGCGGAAGATGCCGGCAAGGGCCCGACCCTGCACCATTGCGTGCCATGCGGCGGCGCAGCCGTCCGGCAGGTTGTCAGTCGTCTGCTTCCATTCTGCTTGAGGGGCTTCGGCCACTGGCTTCTCCTTGGATGTGCGCGGTAACTTTAGGGCATGACGAGCCGTGCGGCGGGCGGAACTATGCGAAGATGCCGCCTTTGGAACGGCAATAGTGTATCCGCAGGCCCATGATCGTCAGCCGACCGTCATCCCAGTGAAACAACTTTGGCATGAGACCGACAGCCAGCTTCACCGAGTAGCCGTTGCCATCGCCCACTGTGCCAACCTCCCACATCACGCGGAAGAGACGATAATGCCGCTGGATCTCATCAAGCCGCATCACGCGCTTGAAGCGGAGGTTCTTCATTGGTGTCTCCTAAAAGCAGATGTCCCGTCTCGGTTTCTCGGGTAGACGGTGGTAGGTTGAACAATAGTCGGAGGTGACCATGCCGGAATTCGAAGTGCCGTATGTGAAGAGGGATCATCTCGCGCTTTGGCACGACTACTGGGAAAGCGGGAGTCCCTCAGAAGAGGCGCGCCGAACGCACGCGAAGGGCAACGCGCTTGGCCTTACGGTGATGGTAGTTGCCTCAAACGCAACTGAGGCTGGCGAGCAAGTGGAAAGGAACAATCCTGGCTTCGTTGCGCTAAGAAAGCACATTCGGCGATACTAGACCGTCGGATCAAGCACGCGTGTCAACAGCACGCGCTCTTAGTTCCTAATGCCCCCCATTCAGGCGCGGGCCCCTGCCGCCTCTCGCTCCTCTTCACTTCCGAACCTCTCCTCATCGATGAGCTTCATCTCTGCCTCATGATCCCGCTCTGCGCTGGCGATCTCGCCTCGCTGCAGGTTCTCGTAGAGCGTCTCGTAGGCGATGGCGCCGTTCTGCCAGAGCGAGACGAGCGAAGCCGCCTGCTCCGGCGTGAGCGTCGCGTCGACAAACGACAGGTTAGGCTTCACTGTCACCGCTTCGGGACTTTGGCCGATCATGACGGCTATGTGCCGCAGCGCCTTCTCCAGCCCCTGAGCGCTGGACAGTGCGATTGACGTCAGTGTGGCGGTCTCAGCAGCAAACCTGATGCGCAGCGCATCGCCGCTCTCTGCCGTCTTGCTCTCGCTGCTGTTGAACAGCCTGGCGCCGGACTGCGCAGCGTTCTGCCTCTCGTCGAGGATTGCCGTTCGATGGGCAGCAATGCCAGTGCCGGCCGGCCCGACGTATTTCACGTCTGGCGTGCCCTGCTGGTCACCTTGTTTGATGGCAATGACAGCCCCTGCCCCTACGGCAGACGGTGGATCGCCATTGATGACGACCAAGGTTTCCTGCCCCGTCATGAACAGCTGCCAACGGTAGTCGGCGGAGAGCTGGTACAGGGCGATAGCCGATCGAGCGACGCCAAGCAGCGGTGGCAGTTCCGGCGCCAGCGACAGGTCGCGCGCGCCCATCACGACAAACGGGATCGCGTTCAGCTTCGTGTTGCCCCGCCCTGATGGCGTCACCTCCGCACCAGGTGTTCTCTCGGCTCCATTATAGGTCTGGACGGTATAGGTGCTTTCACGCATCTCCAGCACACGGAATCGCTGCTCCCGCTCCCAGCGGAAGCCCTCACGCTTCAGCCCGCTTTCGTCGAGGACGAACATGGTGCGATCGTCGGACCAGTTGATAAGCGCCTCTGCTGAATAGCCCGCAAGCCAAGGTAGGTCAGACCCTTCGGTGGCTGCGTCAGCCAGCAACGCATAGCGGCCGGTGGTAAGCAGCTCCGCCGTGATCCGCCGGTGCAGTGCCTCAAGCGGCAGCCCATCCTTTGTCGCCTTTTCCCACAGCGGCTGCATTGCCGCCGGCATCTCGATCTGCGCCTCGGTCCGGTGGATGACACCCACCATTCCGTGGACCGTCGGATGGACGATCTCGGGGAACTGAGCCCGCTTCTGATAGGCGTCGTAGAGCGCCTTGCCGCCGTCTGCCTGAGCAGAGAATCCAGAAGGCTGCGGCAGGTACTGCGTCCCCGCCCCCTTCACTTCCTTCTCGCCGGCTGTGGTGTCACGCATCAGCGACCATTCATCCGCCCGCTCGATGTACAGCGGATGCTTAGTGTCTACGGCATCGGTCATCAGGTTCAGAACCTCGTGTGGCCGGAACATTGCCGGGCTGTCGGTTGTTGCTGGCGCAAAGCACAGGAGATGACGATGACAGGCAGCGACAAGCCGAGCGAGAGCTCAAAACTACTACCTGGTGACGAAACGGAACCTGGGTCCAAGCAGTCCGCAGAGGGCATCTGTTTGGCGTGCGGCGGCTCCGGGGAGCAAAGTGGCAGGCAGTGCGCAGACTGCGGTGGTACCGGCATCGTCACGGTGATCGTCGGCGACGCTTAACGTCGCTTCGTCTGAGCCGCTGCTGTTAAAGCGCAGTATGAATGGTAGATCCGCTCGCATGCGGCTTTTCCATTGCCTCTAAGATCGCCCTCGCTATTAGTTGGCTCCCGTCTTCAGATGGCTCGATGGCGTTAGCGTAGTGCTGGTCCTTTGAGAACATCACCCGCAGATCGATCAATGGTAATCCGCGCTTCGCCGCCTCACGGGTGATGACGTCATTCAGAACTCCAAGGGCAAGGTT
>DASYHX010000592.1:0-3930 GCA_035998065.1 Pseudorhizobium sp. | reverse complement strand
GCCCTTCCAGCACAGAACGCGCCCGGTCCGATCTCCTCTTCGCCTCCGGCTTCGATCCGCTCGGACCGGGCAAGCAGCCATCGCCGCAGGGGGTCAATTTTGGACGCCGATCGGGGGTCAATTTTGAAGGCCGTTTGACAGTGAACTTCGCGTCGCAGGAATACCTTAATCTAGCCACGCACCCTGAAGTTCGCCTTGCCGCCAAGGAAGCGATCGACATTTTCGGTGTCCACAGCGCCGGCTCCGCCGCTCTGATGGGGAACACGCGCTTGTCGCTCGAACTGGAGAAGCGGCTCGCGGCATTCCTAGGGTACAAAGACTGCACGGTCTTCCCAACCGGCTGGGGCGCCGGCTACGGGCTGGTGAAAACGCTGGTTCGTCAGGGCGATCACGTGATCATCGACCGGCTCGCCCATGCCTGCCTTCAGGAAGGTGCGCGTGCGGCCACCGGCAACGTCCACCTCTTCCCGCACCTGTCGAATGCCGCAGTCGGGGAACACCTGCGGAAGATCAGACAGAAAAATCCCACCACCGGCATTCTGGTGGTGAGCGAGTCCCTCTTCTCAATGGATAGCGATGTTCCTCAGATCGAGGAACTGCAGGACATCTGCTCCTGCGAGGGCGCAACGCTGATGATCGACGTCGCTCACGACGCGGGCGCGACCGGGCCCGCCGGCGGCGGCTACCTTGAGCTGCAGTGTATGGCCGGGAAGGTCGACATCGTGATGGGCTCATTCTCGAAGTCGTTCGGCTCGAATGGTGGTTTCGTCGCCTGCAACGATCCAGCTCTGAAGCTGGCGCTTCGCTACAATTGTGGCCCTCTGACATTCACGAACGCTCTGTCGCCCGTACAGGCCGCAACGGTCTTGAAAAGCCTTGAGATCATCGAGGGCGAGGAAGGTCGCATTTTGAGAGAGCGGTTGATGACGAACGTGCTCTATATGCGGGAAAGACTCACCCAAGTTGGCCTGACGCCCTTGGGGCTTCCCAGTGCCATCGTTCCTGTCGTTCTCGGTACGTCAGCCTATTCACGCCTCGCGACCAGGTACGCTTACGAGATGGGGGCTTTGGTCAATCTCGTAGAGTTTCCGGCAGTCGCTCGGGGCACCTCCCGCTGGCGCATCCAAGTGATGGCGAACCACACCGCCGAGCAGATCGACCGCTTCGTCCGGATTGCCGAAGCGGCCTGCGAGAAAGCCAATGAACATTTGGGGGCGACAGAGATCGATCGCATTGATGCGACTATAGCAGCCGAATGAGGGCGCCGCTCCACAGCGCGAAGCCTTTGATCGTCTTTGGAGGAGTAGCCCGGACGCCTCCTCGAATACAGTAGGGCTGCAAACCGCCATAGCATAGTGCTTCAACATTCGCCGAAGCTGGGCCAACACAGGAGGATTTCATGAAGAATGCAATTTTGGTAGCAACTACAGCACTTTTGTTGGGGATCGCGGCACCAGCGCATGCCCAAGATCAGGTTGATCAATCAGCCCAAACGGCAGCGACAAGTCAGCCCTCACAACCCGAGACTGGGGTCGACGAAAGGGATGCTAGCGAGAGGATCACGGCTCGCCTCAATGATGCGGGGCTCTGTGATCCGTTGAAGATGGACCTTGCCAAGGTAGCTGCGATACTCGGGTATGAAGTGCCGGCGATATCTCTAGGCGCACTCGGTGAGGTCTCCTTGGAGGATTCGCCGGTTGATACCGTTGCTCGGTGGGACAAGCCGCGACACAAGGCGACCTTCAGCCTCAACGATGCGGACCGCACCTTTAAGCTCGACATCGCGCTCAAATGTCAGCCGAGCGAAGCAAGCGCCGTCATCGAAATTTTCGATCTAGATCCAGGCAAGTGGGCACTGGAGGACAACGCAACCTGCTCTGGACGCTTAGCCGCCACGGCCGTCCGAGACATGGAGTGCGAGATCTCTGGATTCCTTGGGAAAGGCATTGGTCGAGCTATCGATTTTGAACAGAAAGTTCGGAACGCGCTTGCGCGAGAGCTATAAGGCAGGATCAAAAAAATGAGATATGTCTCCCAGCTCGGAAAAATAACGTCGGATCTGCAGCCAGATAGGTTCAACATCTCATTTCAACTAACCAATGAGAATGAATTCCCGTTCCAGATCAGGGATGCTGTTACTCAGGCAATCAATCGTTGGACTTCGATCATAGTTGGAGATCTTCCTTCGATTGAGCGCGGGGGGCAAACGATCGATGATCTATTGATTAATGTTTCTTATGAAAAGCTTGATGAAGGCGTGCGTGCAGTGGGCGGCTTCGATCTTGAAAATGGCATCCGGAGCGAACGCGACGGATTGCTTCCGTTCCGAGGTTCGCTCAGCATCAATAATACAGAGTTCACCGAAGGCACAGATGTAGCGGAGCTTGTGGGCACCTTAGAGCACGAGATAGGTCACGTCCTTGGCTTTGGCCTCATTTGGTCGAGGCTGGGGCTTGTTGAAGGGGCAGGCACACGAAATCCACTGTTCGTGGGAGAAAAAAGTCAAAAGGTTTACGGTGAGTTACTAGGCTCCGGTCCAACGAAAGTTCCCCTGGGGAGCGATCCAGACGACAGGAAGGGGTACGATGGCCACTGGAACGAACAGATCTTCGATAACGAGCTGATGACGACCAGACACGACCCGGGGAAGAGGCTAAGTCGGCTGACCATAGCTTCGCTGGAAGATGCTGGCTACGAAGTAAACTATGAGAAGGCGGACCCCTTCGAGCTACCTCCGCAACCAGCGTAGTGACATTGGTACGATAGAGATTAATGCAAGTGAGCCAACCCGTCGAGCTTTTCTAATTGGCGCGCCGCTCTCGATGTGGTCAACCGTGGCGGCCCAATCTCAGGACGATTTGCGCCAGTTTTCTTTACGTATCAGCGGCGAATTGCGGAACGCAGAGACGCTCGTGGAAGTAGTAGGACTTGCTGTGCATTGGAACGGTCGATATGCGACTACAGCCAAGGCGCTGGACCCGGCTTACGCCGCAGATCTTGATATTTTTCTGGACGCTGTGGAGCAGAAGATAGTTGACACACTCGCCGAACCGGCGGTCGACGCAGTGTTTAAATCTCTTGCTCCAAAGATGCATGCCCTGCTCACCAGCATTCCCGTCCCTGGCTGGGTCTCGCCCATGATTGCCTTTCTTAGCGCCCTCCAGCCTTCGAACGTCGCTTCCGACGTCGTCGAGGTACACAAACTCGATGAACTTATGCAGGAGCGTATTAGGACAGGATTAGATCGAGCCTCTGGGGAGCCACTTTGGTTCGGAACCCTTCAGCCTGAGGTTCTGCCGCTTCCCCATCCATCCGGATCGACCATTCGACTACCTTGAAATGAATGCTGGGCGGTTGCCGCGCCCACGCAACGATCGGGCCCAGCCGTCGCTTGAAACGAGTCGGATTCGCTCGGGAAGCCCAACCAAGTACTTGCGGCGACCCGTCAGCTCCGGCCGTGACACTGCCACCTGGCTGACGGCAAATGTGGCTGTCTGCTGCTCCGCACCCGCCATCTCGCTCGGGGCCAGATCTGCCCATTCCAAATTCGCGCCCACAGTCCGGCACCCGCTTCATCCGATCCGAAATCGACGGCCGAGCACGAGCGAACGATCGAACCCGCGCGGCAAGTCTGTCTGGCGTACTGTCGGCTCCGCTGCTGGGCGTGGGGTTCCACCCAGCTACGTCGCTAACTCCTACTGTAGGAATGTCCGCTTCCGAGAGCCCCTGAAGGCGAAGGAACGCCCAAGTTGGCGCAAAGTGGCCAACAGCATGTACGCTTTGATCTAGTGTAAGCGTCGTCCCGGCTCCACCTTTCGCGTTTTGACCTGACGGGCGAGGCTGACGATCCTGAGGAGGATCGTTTTGTGTCTAGTTTTGACATTACGCTTAAGCCGATGCGCCGGATCGAGGTGATCAACGGCGCTGGAG
>DASYHX010000590.1:0-27359 GCA_035998065.1 Pseudorhizobium sp. | reverse complement strand
CGGCCAGAACCGACACTTCCGGATCAGCCTCGCTTACCCGTCCGAACCACCCCAAAGCCGCTTTACCCATAGACCAGCGCGTGGGGCCCGCGGGTTCCTGCACTGGAGGCTTTCGTACGCAAGCGCCCGAAACCCTTCACAACTCAAGCCGTTCCGGTGCGGGCGCCGGAATGACCGCTTGCGCCGAAACTGGGGTCCCTCACAAGTTTGTCAGCTGCCGGTCGGTGACGCGCCCCTTCAAGTCGTTCAAGTTGAAAAATGACAGGCCTATTAGCGGTCAGTCCGCTTATCACCGGGGGCTCGGACAAAACTGCCGGTCACGTGGCAGGATGCGACAGGACTCGCCTTTCGCCGAGCAGAGTAAGAACGTCTGCAGCAAATGCCCCAGCTAACCTCTCCAGCCTGACCGCCGTCCAACCGCCTTGCAGGTTTTCAGTGCCATCCGCGTGGGAGGATGATAGTCACACCGCATGAGCTCAAATGTGACGGAAATCCCAGGCAATTCAACGGCCGAGGTCTGGTCTGAAGCTGATCGTGTGGCTTCACTAGAGAGCTATGGAATTCTCGATACACCGCAGGAAGCCGACTTCGACGATATCGTCAGGCTAGCGGCGGAGACCTTCGCAGCGCCGATCGCCGTCGTCAATTTGGTGGCGAGTGATCGCCAGTGGTTCAAGGCAGAAGTTGGCATAGGCGTGCGCGAACTGCCTCTCGATGTATCGATCTGCGCTCACGCCATCCTGCAAAATGATTTTCTTGTCGTGTCTGACACCCGTGAGGATGCTCGTTTCGCCTGCAATCCGTTGGTAACGGCTGAAGGCGGCCTGCGCTTTTATGCGGGCGCAATCCTGCGGGACCAGGCCGGGTTCCCGATCGGCACGATCTGCGTGCTGGACCGTGCGCCGCGCCCTGACGGTATCACTTCCTATCAACGCCACGTGCTTGAGGTGCTGGCGCGGCAGGTCATGGCCCAGCTGGAACTTCGTAAGGCCCTTCAGGCCCAAGCCTCACGCGCTGAGGAATTGCGGGTAGAGGTGGAACAGCGTGCGAGAGTTGAAAAGGCGTTGAGAGCCATTCGGGAACGTTACCGCCTCGTGAGCAGGGCGACAAATGATGTCATCTGGGATTGGGATTTCACCACCGATCACGTCACGTGGAACCAGGCTTTGGAAGCGGCGCATGGCCATAGGCTCGCCGATATAGAGCCGACGGGAGAGTGGTGGATCGCACATATCCATCCTGACGACCGGGATCGTGTCCATCACAGCATTCATGGCGCCATCGATGGTGATGCGGAAAGCTGGTCGGATGAGTATCGTTTTTGCCGGTTTGATGGCAGCTACGCAGCTATTCTCGACCGTGGACACATCATCCGCGACCAGGAAGGCAAAGCCGTCCGGATGATCGGTGCCATGCTCGATCTGACAGAACAGCAGCGCACCCGCGCCGAGCTGATGTTAAACGAGGAGAGGCTGCGGCTCGCCACGCAGGCCGCGGAGGTGGGTTTCTGGGACGTGGATGTCGTACATGACATTCTCATCTGGCCGCCAATCGTCAAAGCCATGTTCGGCATTTCGCCCGACGTGCCGGTCTCCATGGCAGACTATTATAGCGGCCTTCATCCCGATGATCGGGAAGCCACTTTCGAAGCTTACGCCGCAGCTGCCGATCCTGCCAGACGTTCTATCTATGATGTTGAATATCGCACTATCGGGAAGGAAGACCAGATAGAGCGCTGGGTAGCCGCGAAAGGGCGGGGCGTTTTCGACGAAAGCGGCTATTGTCTGCGCGTCATCGGCACCGCCATCGATGTTACGGAGCGCAAGCGCGCGGAGGTGCGGGTTCTGGAGCTGAACGAACATCTGGAACGACGCGTGGCTCAGACGATTTCCGAGCGGGAACAGGTCGAGGAAGCGCTGCGGCAATCTCAAAAGATGGAGGCGGTCGGCCAGCTGACCGGGGGGATCGCGCACGACTTCAATAACATGCTGGCCGTCATCGTTGGGTCACTGGATCTCCTGAATCGCCGTCTTGGTGATGAGGATGCACGCGCAAAGCGCTACGTCGACGCAGCACTGGAAGGCGCAGGACGTGCCGCCACCCTGACCCAGCGGCTCTTGGCTTTCTCACGCCAGCAGCCTCTCAATCCGGAGGTTTTGGACGCGAACAAGCTTGTACCGGGTATGTCCGAACTGCTCATCCATTCTCTGGGAACTGACGTGCGGTTGGAGACGGTGCTCGCCGCAGGGCTGTGGCGCACACACGCGGATCGCAACCAACTGGAAAATGTCGTTCTCAATCTCGCCGTGAACGCGCGAGATGCGATGCCGGAGGGTGGACGACTGACGATCGAAACCCAAAACGTCCACTTCGACGACCGCTATGCTGCCGCGCATCTTGGCGTTCCACCAGGGCATTATGTCCTGATTGCCATTTCCGATACCGGCTGCGGGATGCCGCCTGAGATCATTGCCAAAGCCTTCGACCCGTTCTTCACGACCAAACAGGTTGGTAAGGGCACAGGGCTCGGACTCAGTCAGGTTTATGGGTTCGTCAAGCAGTCGGGTGGCCACGTCAAAATCTATTCGGAGTTGGGACAAGGAACGACCGTCAAGATCTATCTCCCCCGCTTTATCGGCGACGAGATCGAAGCCGAACAGCTTTCAATCGGCGACCTGCCATTGGGTGAGGAGCAGGAGATCATCCTGGTAGTCGAGGACGAACCGGCGGTGCGCCAATTCAGCGTCGATGCGTTGACGGAACTTGGCTATCAGGTGCTCGAAGCCGATGGCGCTGTGGCAGCACTACAGCTAATCGACGCTCATCCGGAAATCTCGCTGCTCTTTACAGATATTGTGATGCCGGACATCAACGGCCGTAAATTGGCGGACGAAGCCCAACGTCGGCGACCCGAACTCAAGGTTCTTTACACTTCTGGCTACACGCGCAACGCGGTCGTGCATAATGGCGTTATCGACCCGGGTGTCGAACTGATCGGCAAGCCTTTTACCATCGAACAGCTCGCCACGAAGGTGAGGAACGTTCTGGAATCCTGATTGCGGTGACATCTGCGCGGCTGCCGCCGCGCAGACCCGGCATTCGTAAGTGGCAGCGGCCTGCTGTAACGGTGGGCTAGCGGAATAAGATGCCCCGCTCGGCGAGGTCGTTGCGGACCGTAACGGCGGCGACCCCGGCCTCGCCCATCGCATGGCTGATCTGATCGAGACCTTTGGCAACATCTCCCGCCGCGTAAAGGCCCGGAAGGGAAGTGCGCTGATGGTCGTCCACAATGAGACACCCATCGTCAGTGCCTTCCGCGCCAATCGCCGTCGCCAGTTCGGATCGGATAACGGAACCGAGCGCTGGGTAGACGCTATCGAATTTAAGCTCGCCGCGCGGCGTCGGCACGACAATCTGCGCATCTTCCAACCGCAGTGGGGCGCAGGGGCCATCGATCAGGACGGCACCAGCCACAGCGAGCCGACGCTTTTCATCATCTGAAAGGTTGTGCTCTCCATCGGTAGCGATCAGCGTCACATCGCGCGTATACATCCGCAGGAAGATTGCTTCCTTGAAGCCGTGGGAACGGGTACCCAAGACACCGACTCGCTTATCAGTGACCTCGTACCCGTCACATATCGGGCAGTATCGAAGTAGTCCGCGGCGCAACGCTGCATCATGGATGTCGGTTGCGATCTGAGGCCGATTGTTGATTACGCCGGTGCAGAGCAGGACAGTCCGCGCAGACCATTCACGGCCCTGTGCACGAGCAACAAAACCCTCTTCGGTCCTCTCCAGTCCCTCAATCAAACCTTCGGTCACGACCGCCCCAAATTCGGCAGCCTGATCTCGCATCAACGCAAGAAGTTCGGTGCCAGCTATCCCACCTGGGTACCCGGCATGATTGTGCGTACGCGGGATCAAGGCAGCTCTGCTATGCCCGGCATCGACAATTGCGATCGAGAAGTGAAATCGTGCGAGATAGATGGCTGCCGTCAGGCCTGCGGGTCCTGCGCCGATGACAAGGCAGTCGAGCGGCTGTTTCATAGGGTGCGCAAACGGCGATGCGGCATGCCGGTTCCATGCTCCTCAAGACAATCTCACCGGAACTCCCGGCTTTGGCAGGGGTTGCAAATTCAGACAGCTGCGAAAGAGGAAATGCATCATGGCAGATGATAAATCACAGCGCGGCGGCACTGATCGCCGCACGGTCGCCGGCGGCGAGGGCTATGAGGTCGACTATTTTGCTCGAAAGCACGGTCTCACTGTCGAGCAGGCGCAAAATCTCATCGACCGATTTGGCAATGATCGCGCGACGCTGGACGCTGAGGCGGAAAAGCTCACCAAGGAGTGAGCGGAATGGGGGCGGCCAAGGCCGCCACCGACTTCATGGCAGGTTTCTATCGGTTCCCACGACAAACAGATCGCAGCCACCTCGCCAGAATCTTGTGACCGACCGGCCTTGTTGATACTGGATATGGTCAACTGCTTCGATTTCGAGGGGGCTGAGGCCTTGGAGCCCCGGGCTCGTGAAGCGGCACGCCGAATAGATCGCCTGCGCCAGGAATTTCGCGCGCACGGTTGGCCCATCGTATACGTCAACGATAATTTTGGTGAATGGCATTCAGAAGCTTCAAAGCTGGTAGCGCGGGCACTCGAAAGGAATAACCCGGTCACGGAATTGTTGAAGCCGACCGATGACGACTTTTTCATCATCAAGCCGCAATTTTCCGGTTTTTACGCCACGAACCTGCCGGTGCTGCTACCGCAGCTGGGCGTCTCCAAATTGGTGCTGAGTGGAATCGCAACCGACATCTGCGTGCTGTTCACTGCAGCTGATGCTCATATGCGCGAATACGACCTATGGGTGCCTGAAGATGCTGTGGCTGCCGAGAGCGATGAACGAGGCCGATGGGCTTTGGATATCATGGCCCAGAGTATGGGAGCCGAGACGGCTGCTACGTCGCATAAATCCCTCGGGGAATGGCTAGCTGCCCTCACGCAATAGCTGAAATGCTTTCGAACCCAATTGTTTCTCGCGCGTTTCCGTCCAAAGCAAATCGGCGAGAGGCATCGGCATGCGGCTGCTTAAAGATAACGGGCTTACGATCGCCCTTCTGGCACTTTTTGTCGTTTGCATTGCCGGGCAATATATCTCGGGATGGTATGTCGAACTCGAAGATGCCCGGCGCCATGCCGAGCCCGGTCTGACGCTCCTGGCCTATGCCGTAAGCCCGCAATTCCTCTCCTCGGTGTTGGAGAATTGGGAAAGCGAGTTCCTGCAAATGGCGACCTACGTCGTGCTTACCGCTTTCCTGATCCAGCGCGGCTCGGCGGAATCGAAAGACCCGGATGCGCCACCGCGCGACAACGATCTCGACCAGAAGGCCCAACAACATGGCGCACCGGCGATCTTGCGCAAAGGTCCGCTTTGGCGCGCGATATACGCTCGCTCCCTTGGCCTGGCATTGATCCTGCTGTTTGTCGCGTCGTTCACGATGCATTGGATCAACAGCGCGCATGCCTCAGCGCAAGAAGCGTTGGAACATGGCGAAACACCCAAGACCGTCCTTGCCTACCTCGGCGATGCGCAGCTGTGGTTTGAATCGTTCCAGAACTGGCAGAGCGAATTTCTTTCGACGGCCTTGCTGGTGGTCCTTTCGATATTCCTGCGCCAGCGCGAGTCTCCGGAATCAAAGCCGGTAGCAGCGCCTAACTCGCAGACGGGAGATTGAACAACTTAAATGACGTCGGGGGCAACCGATAACACCAGATACGAAGAGTAAGGAGCCCCAGGATGGATAGAATCTTCACCGGCATTGCTACAAAGTGCGCGCAGTTAATGGGTCAGCCCTTAGCCTTCATCATTTCCACTCTGTTCATTGTCGTGTGGGCAGTGAGCGGCCCGTTCATGCATTACTCCGATACCTGGCAGCTGATCGTCAACACCGCGACCACGGTCCTGACATTCCTTGCGGTCTTCCTGATCCAAAACAGCCAGAATCGTGACGGTGCGGCCATGCAGGCAAAGCTCGACGAAATTATCAGGGCGCTGGACAAGGCTCGCGTGGAATTCGTGGGTATCGAGCACCTGACGGATGCCCAAATCGCACGTATTCGCGAAGCGCTCGAAGCCGACATCAAGGATGAAGACAACAAGCAGAAGACTGCAGCGCCGAGCGTGGAACGGCTGCTCGCTCGATATTGATGTGAGTTTCCCGAGCTATGGCGCTTTTAACACGCGCAGGAGGGAACGCGGCGCCTTTTTCGGGATTTGAGAAGGTTCTCGATCGGAGCGGATATGGCACGGGCGACCAAGGCGAAAGCAACTTCGGCAGAAGAACGGCTCGCGAAATATCGCGAGAAGCGGGATTTCGCGCGTACCGCGGAACCCTCCGGTGCCTCCGAGCCGACGTCAGGCAATGGCTTCGTTGTCCAGAAGCATGCCGCGACGCGCCTGCATTATGACTTCCGCCTCGAGCTTGACGGCACGCTGGTCAGCTGGGCAGTGACCCGAGGGCCAAGCGCCAACCCTGATGACAAACGCTTGGCGGTGCGAACCGAAGACCACCCCCTCGACTACGCCCGTTTCGAGGGGACTATCCCTAAGGGGGAGTATGGCGGTGGCACCGTGATGCTTTGGGACAATGGCACTTGGGAGCCGGTCCCGGGCAAGGATCCCACCCAAACCCTTCCCGAAGGGCATCTGCATTTCACCCTCCATGGCCGACGCATGAAGGGCGAGTGGATCATGTTCCGCCTCAAACCGCGCGGAAAGGAGAAAGGCGAAAACTGGATCCTGCGTAAGGTCGAGGACGAGTTTGCCGGTGGATCGGACGACCTCATCGGCATCCATCTCACCAGCGTCGACAGCGGACGGACGATGGAAGAAATCGCTGCCGGCAAGCCGATCCGGAAACAGGGCGGCAAAGCCAAAGGCCCCGCCGCGAAACGCAAATCATCGACCGCCGCGCCCCGAAGGGGCGAGAACAAAGGCAAACTCCCACCATTCCAGCCTGTCCAGCTTGCTGCTCTGGTCGATCACGTGCCACCCGGCGATCGCTGGCTGCATGAGTTGAAGTACGACGGCTATCGAACGCTCGTTGCGGTTGGCGGCGGTGAAGGGCGGGCCTATACCCGGTCAGGTCTGGACTGGTCGGATCGGTTCGCAGGCCTTATCACAGAGGCTGCTCAGCTCGACGTTGAAAGCGCGCTGATCGACGGCGAGGCGGTGGTGACGCTGCCCGATGGCCGGACCAGCTTTCAGGCGCTGCAAGCCGCGCTGAAGGACAACCCTGGGGCCATCGACTATTTCGCGTTCGACCTCCTGGAATTGAACGGAGAGGATCTCACCAGCTTGCCTCTGACCGAGCGCAAGGAGAAGCTGGCGAGCATTCTTGAGGGCCACAAGGGTGGGCTGCGCTATTCAGACCATATCGTCGGCAACGGCGAAAAGCTGCTGACCAGCTTTTGCGAGGCGGGGTTGGAAGGGGTCATATCGAAACGCGTCGACGCGCGATATAGCGGCTCGCGCAGCGGTAGCTGGGTCAAAACCAAGTGCATACGCCGCCAGGAGTTCGTGATTGTAGGCTGGACGCCTTCTGACAAGCAGCGGGGATTCCGATCTCTTCTTTTGGGCGTAAACGAGGATGGGAAGCTGCGCTACGCCGGCAAGGTCGGGACGGGATTTACCGGTGACGAGATAGAGCGCCTTCTGGAAATCATGGCGCCTCTCGCTCGCAAGGAGCCGACAGTTCAGGCACCACGTGCTGCGGTGCGCGGTGCCCACTGGATCGAAGCGAAGCTGGTTGCCGAGATTGCGTATCGCGAGTTCACCGATGAGGGGGTGCTGCGCCATCCCAGCTACCTTGGGCTTCGAGAAGACAAGAAGCCCGAAGCGGTGGTAGTCGAGAAGGAAGCACCCGTGGCGGTCGCCACGGCCGCGTCCGCGAGCACGGTGAAAGTGAGCAACCGGGACAGAGTGATCTTCCCGGAGGGCAAGCTCACCAAGGGCCAGCTGGCAGACTATTACGAAATGGTCGCACCGATCATGCTGCCCTGGGCGGGGAGCAGGCCCATCAGTCTCGTGCGCTGTCCGCAAGGCCGCGCGAAAAAGTGCTTCTTTCAGAAGCATGATGCAGGCAGCTTCGGCGATGACGTCAAGCAAATCGGCATTCGCGAAAAGGACAGGCATGAGGAGGCCTATCTCTTCATCGACACGCCGACGGGTCTGCTGACATGTGTGCAAATGGGCACGATCGAGTTTCATGGCTGGGGCGCGCGGATCGAGGATGTCGAGAAAGCCGACAGGTTGGTTTTCGATCTCGACCCCGATGAAGGACTTGGATTCAAGGATGTCGTCTCAGCTGCGTTCCATGTGCGCGATCTCCTCGCCCAGATGGGGCTTACCACATTCCCCATGGTCACCGGCGGCAAGGGGGTTCATGTGATCGCCCCGCTCACCCCATCGGCCGAATGGCCGCAGGTGAAGGATTTTGCTCATCGGTTCGCTCAAGCGCTGGAGCAGGCAGAACCCGATCGCTATACCGCCGCGTTGTCCAAGGCCCGGCGGACAGGGCGCATATTCGTCGACTACCTGCGCAACCAACGCGGCGCGACCGCTGTGATGCCCTACAGCGCCCGTAACCGCGAGTTTGCGCCCATCGCCGTTCCTCTGACATGGGATGAACTGCACGATCTCGATGCGCCTACGCACTGGCATATCGGTGACGGCGCCGAAATGCTGAAGCGCGCTTCGTCGAAGAACCTCGCCCACTGGGGACGGGCCGACCAGGTGCTGCCCGATCTGTAGCAACTGGCAATGCCAAAGCTCAAACCAAAGAAAAAAGGCCGGCAAAGCCGGCCTTTGAGTCTGGGAGAGGATGCCTGAAAGGCAGAGACATACTGCATGCGCGAACATATTTGTGCAAGTGCGAAATCGACGGTTGGGTTATTGATCGCTCTGCACACTCAAAATCTCTCCAACAAACGATGACGCGACCCATCAGTCGAACAGGAAACTTCTGCCAGCAATGTGACGGCAAAAAAGTCCTGCGCCCATCCTGACGGTGGCATTATGGGCTGCTATCAGCACCCATGGCCTCTTGGCCACTTCGTGCTGATGAGGTTAATTCGTGACGCAGACCCTTCCCCGCTTTTCAACCGGGATCCCTGGCCTAGACACCGTTTTTGGCGGCGGCTTCGTCGAAGGGGCCTCCTACATCGTGCAGGGCCAGCCCGGCGCCGGCAAGACGATCCTGGGCAATCAGATTGCGTTCGCGACGGCAGCTGCCGGCAAGAAAGTGCTCTATGTCACGCTCCTTGCCGAAACGCACGATCGGCTGTTCCAGTCGCTTTCGACGCTGAGCTTCTTCGAAAAGGGAAGGCTTGGTAGCAACATCGTCTATGTCAGCGTTTTCCAGACGCTCGCCAAAGAGGGTCTTGGCGCCGTCGTCGATTTGCTGCGCAAGGAAACCAAGCGGCAAGGCGCTTCTCTGATCGTTTTCGATGGCCTGCTCAACGCCCGTGACCGCGCCGAGACCGATCTCGACGTGAAGACGTTCGTGGCAGAGGTCCAGAGCCAGGCGGCATTCGTGGGTTGTACGGTCCTCTTTTTGACCAGCGCCGGAGTTCACGACGACAGCCCGGAACACACCATGGTGGACGGCGTCCTGGAATTGCATGACGAACTGGTCGGTGTCCGCACCGTGCGGCGTCTGCGGGCCCGTAAGTCGCGAGGAAGCGCCGCGCTTGGTGGGTATCATCAATATGAGATCGGCGACGACGGGATTTCTGTCTTCCCACGGATTGAGGCCGCGTTTCATACCCCGTCTGCGACCGATAATCCGGACCCCAAACCCTTACGCTCGGGGATCCAGGGTTTTGACGAAATTACCGGTGGCGGACTACCACAAGGGTCGATCACGTTGCTCATCGGGCCTTCTGGATGTGGCAAGACGTCGTTTGGCCTCAATTTCCTCTCGGCGTCCTCGGTAGCGGAACCCGGCTTGCATTTCGGCTTCTACGAATCTCCGGAACGTCTGTTGCTCAAAGCGAACGCGCTCGGCCTCGACCTCAAGGGAAATGTGGAAAGGGAAGAGGTCGAAATCTTGTGGCAGCCGTTGACGGAAAACCTCATCGACAAGATGGCCTATCGGCTGCTTGATGCTGTTTCGGCACGTGGCGTGAAGCGGCTGTTCATTGATTCTCTAGGCGGATTCGAGCGCGCAGCCGTTCATCCTCCTCGGCTTGTGGAATTCTTTGCGGCTCTGACGAACGAATTGCGCGCCATGGGCGTTACCGCTGTTGGCACGTGGGAATTGCGTGACCTCTTCGCCTCCGGAGTTGCAGCGCCAGGGCCCGAGATTTCCAGTCTGCTAGATAACCTAATAATGATGCGCCAAGTGGAAATCCGGTCCGAATATAAGCGTGTGCTGTCCGTCTTGAAGATCCGCGACCAATCGTTCCAGGCGGCTCCCCAGGAAGTCTACATTGACGGACACGGCCTTGCGATCCGCGGACAGTTCGAACAAGCCACCGGGATTTCTACCGGGTTGGCAAAGCCCCTCGAAGCGTGACGCTCGTCATGGACAAAAACCCCGACCGGAGTTCTCCATGAAGATAGTCGTTGCCGAAGACGAGTTCCTGATCGCCGATTTGTTGGTGGTCAGTCTGGAAGATGCCGGCCACGAGGTGCACGACGCGGCACACGGTATGGACGCGCTGAAGCTTATACGCAGCCTGGAGCCGGATCTGGTCATCACGGACTTCATGATGCCGTTGATGACGGGACTCGAACTGGCTGAGACGATGAAGGCTGACAGCGTCCTTCAGGGCATCCCGATTATCTTGGTGAGCGGGGCCCAAGGTGCCATAGCAAGGTCTCGTACTGATCTCTTTGACCTGGTGTTCGACAAGCCATATGCAATGGATCGCTTGCTCACTGCTGTTGCAGATTTGGGCGGGGAAAGGGGACAGCCTTAATGGCTGCGGAAGTCGCTACGGGTACGGATGGGGAAGAAGGATCTGGACAGCGACGCGTATTGAGCGCTGCCGATCGGCTTGCAGCCATCATTGAATCTTCCGATGACGCTATCATCGGCAAGACGCTTGATGGCATTATCACGGATTGGAACGCCGGCGCCGAGCGGATATTCGGCTATTCCTCCAGCGAGATTGTAGGCACCTCGATACTCACCCTGATCCCCGAGGATCGCAGGTCTGAAGAAGACGAGATCATCGCGCGCCTTAAAACAGGGGAACGCGTCGAGCATTTCGAAACCCTGCGCCGGCGCAAGGACGGGTCGCTGATCCATATTTCCCTCACCGTATCCCCGATCAAAGCGGCTGACGGTCAGGTAATCGGTGCCTCCAAAATCGCTCGTGACATCACCGCGCGCAAACAGACCGAGACATTGCTCACTCTGCAATCCGAGCGTCTGCGGACCCTCTATCGCGTCGCCAGCGAAATCTCCCGCGATCTTGATCTCAATCGGATTGTGCAGGCAGTGACCGACATTGGCACGGAGCTGAGCTGCGCGAAATTCGGTGCTTTCTTCTATAATGTCACGAACGCTGCTGGAGAATCCTACCAGCTCTATACGCTTTCCGGCGCAGCCCGGGAGGCGTTCAATTTTGGAATGCCTCGAAACACGGCGGTTTTCGCGCCGACCTTTGCAGGCGAAGGGGTAATCCGCTCCGACGATATCCGGAATGATCCGCGCTACGGGCACAGTGCCCCGCACTATGGGATGCCGGCGGGGCACCTCCCTGTCGTCAGCTATCTCGCGGTGCCTGTGAAGTCAGTGTCGGGCGAAGTGCTCGGGTGGCTGTTTCTTGCCCATGATGAGCCCGGGAAGTTCACGGCCGATACCGAAAACCTAGTCTCCGCGATTGCAGCCCAGACCGCTGTCGCGATGGATAATGCGCGGCTGCACAAGGCTGCCCAGCAGGAAATCGAGCAGCGAAAGCGTGCGGAGGAAGCGAATGAGCTGCTTCTCCACGAACTGAAACACCGGGTCAAAAATACGCTGGCGACGATCCAGGCGGTGGCCATGCAAACGTTTCGCCAGGCCCCGGGCGCGGAGAAGGAGGCATTCAACGCGCGCCTCTTCGCCCTCTCCGAAGCGCATGATCTGCTTACGCAGCGCGATTGGGAGGCGGTCAACGTCACCCATATCGTACAACGGGCCGTATCCCCTTTCGCTGCTGAGGCCGATAGGCGGTTCGAAATCACCGGGCCGGACGTGGAAATCTCGGCTGAGCGCGCGCTGCAGCTTGCCATGGTTCTTCATGAACTGGCCACGAACGCAGCGAAATATGGGGCTCTTTCCAACCTGACCGGAACGGTGAAGATTGCCTGGGAGCTTTACGTCGAGGGTAATATCGAATTCCTGAAAATCAGATGGCTCGAGACTGGCGGGCCGAAGGTGGCTTCCCCCGACCGAAAAGGTTTCGGCTCGCGGATGATCTCACGCGCCCTTCGCGGCGAGGGTTGCGGGGCCGAATTCGATTTTCGTCCCGAAGGCTTATGCGTCCGACTTAGATTTACTCTTAGCTGACGTGAACTGGCTGCCTCGTGGATGAAAAGCGCGCGTCGCATCGCAACAACGCGCCCTTCGTAGAGAGCCGCAGGCCTTACCGGGATGATCTTGTAATCGAAGGCCTACATTCTGGGCACATGGTCCCGGTCTTCTCGGTTCGAAGGCGTGGCCTTTTGGTCGCCGGTTTTAGGCGACAGGCGCGCCAAGTTCGACTTCCACCGGGCTGAGAGTCCGCGTGGTCGGCGTCGGCAGACCGTCGGCTTCGAACTGGGCTTGTAGTTCGGCCTTTCGCTCGGCCATTTGAGCGCCGAGTGCATCCAAATCCACGTCCGCCGCGCGCGCCTGCGCGAACATGCCCTCCTTGGGCATTTCTTCTTCATGGACGTGATGTTTGATTTCCTCGGACAGAACGGTCACCTTGGCTTCCCAGAAATCTTGGCGAGGCTCTCCGGCCAGGATCTGGCTAATCAGCAGCTTGGCACCATCATGCTCGACATGCGCCTCGTCGTACATGTCGTCCTCGATCTTACCCTTGAGGGCAGGATAGAAGATTTCTTCCTCGATGATTGTGTGAATAATCAACTCGGTGCAAATCTGCTTCGCAAGCGTCGCCTGCTTGGTCGGAGCCTTGGCGCTCTCAAATTTCTCGAACAGTTCCTCAACAGTACGGTGGTCCGCCTTGAGCAAAGCGATCGCATCCTGCGCTTTCTTGGTCATGGTTTTTCCTTCGCTGTTATCTTTCGGCAGGTAACCTGCCTCCCGCGATAACCGGCGATCCAGACTTTCGCTCCTGTTGCGGATCACTCTCAAATGGCTTGGCGGATGACCTACTCCGTACACATGCAAAGGCAGGCACTCCTAAACGATGAAAAGCGTTCAGCGACGGTCGCGCTGGGCCATCTCCGCGGGTGCCGCGGGCCATTCTCCATCAGCGAGAGGCGGCAGGCTTTCGAACCAATCGCGAGAGCGCCGCAGTTTTAGCTGGTCGCAAGCGAAGTCGATCTGCGTTCGGTCAACGGCACGAAGTTCCTCGCCGATACCGCCGACACCGCTGGAGGCCACCACGACGTAACTAACGCTGCCGTCCTCACACGTAACGAGCGCTTCGACCGCCTTGCCGATCGGCTCGCCATCGGTGGTCGTAACAGGCATGCCGGCCAGGCCCGTCGCGGTGAACAGTGTGGGATAGGCGGAGCGCCGACTTGCTTCGGTGGCTGACCTACCGCCATCCTCGTACGCCCGCTGCTTGCCCAGCCAGCGCCAGATACCGATCAGGTTGACAAGGGTCAGAAAGCCATTGGTAGCCAGTAAATTGGCCTGCTCCGTCGTCAGGCCGACGACCGACCATGCGATTGACCCGATAGTGAAGACGACGAACCCCCAGCCTGTGACCCGCGTACCGAGATTGGCTCCGGTCATCATGGCGGCGATCATCGTGGCAGCGGGCGCAATCCAACTGGCGACGTTTTCCAAGCGGCAACTCCTTAGTCGGATAGAACCAAGGAACGCGAAGCGCTGCTCCTGGTGCCGAAGGGAGAAGAGATTTCATCGCGGAGCATGCCGCGATGGAATAGGACCGTAACCCAGTTGCCCTCCCTGGTTCAGTCGAGGGCGCGGCCACCATCAAGGTGTTCTCAGTGCAGCTTGAAGGCCGGCGGCTGACTGGCCTCTTCAGGCCGTCAGCGCCTTGCGGAATGCCCTCCTGGTCGTCGTCGTTGGCAAAGAGCTTGGCGAGCACCGAACCGGGCGGAAATTACCGCATCGGTTTCGTTTTGGCCGATATGAAAGCTGGTGGCGCCCGCAGGGCACTCTGGATCGACAGGGCGATCAGCGGGCCGCCTTCGATAATCAGTACGTGCATCACATCACCTTTTCATTGCCCTTTCCCAAGCAGCGAGCACCGCAGGTTTTTCGATCCCGCGACAAGGGGTGGATACCTTTCCGGCTGTCGTTCGTTTACATCCGCGATGGAGAGAGATGCATGATGGCCGATACCTTGCCCCCGAACTTGGAGGAAGAATTCACAGCGTTCGTTCGCGACCCCGCGTTCCCTTGCGTGGGGGCAAAGTCGGCGCTGGCCAAGGGTTCGCTCAAGGTCGTCGCGGCGCGCGACCTGACCAGCGCCTGGAACGACGTGGTGATCCACCGGGAACTGCTGCAGTGGAGCCAGGACTATCAGGGCGACCCGGAAGGACTGCGCAGCCTGGCCGTCGTCTTCGAAGGCCCCGACGACCTCACCGAGCGCGCGTTCGAACACGCGATGTGGGAGCGCATCCAGTCCTTCGCGGACAAGGACGCCTGGCTCGGCCAGCCCTACGACGATGCGGTAAGCCCTGATCCGGAGGACCCGCACTTCTCGCTCAGCTTCGGTGGCAGCGCGTTCTTCGTCGTCGGCCTGCACCCCAATGCCTCGCGGCCCGCGCGACGTTTCACGCGCCCTGTGCTGGTGTTCAACCTGCACGAACAGTTCGAGAGACTACGCGCCGAAGGCCGCTACGAGCGCATGCGCGAGCGCATCCTCGACCGTGACCTCGCCATCGCGGGCTCGCTCAATCCGATGCTAGCGCGCCACGGCGAGGCGAGCGAGGCGCGCCAGTACAGCGGCCGCGCGGTCGAGCCGGACTGGGGCTGCCCGTTCAGGGACCCGCGTGTATGAGCGATGCGAAAGGGATTGAGCCCAAAGTGATCGGCCCGCGCAGCGGTGCCGCCTTCCTGCTCGGCGCGGGCGAGATACTCACCGTGACCGACCCGCAGGGCTGCCAGGTCGCCGACCTGCTGGCCTTCGCGGCGCACGACGTGCGCGAGGTAATCTCGAACGGGCGCACGTTCGACTATGAGGAGACCATCAGCCTCACCACCGGCAACCGGCTCTGGTCCAACCGCTCGCGGGTGCTGCTGGAGATCGTCGAGGACACCGTCGGCCGACACGACTTCCTGTTGACGCCCTGCAGCGAGGCGACATTCCGGCACTTCTATCCCGACAAGCCGGTCCATCGCGGATGTTTCGGCAACCTCGCCGCAGCGCTCTCGCCCTACGGGATCGAGGAGGACGCGATCCCCACCGCGTTCAACCTGTTCATGAATGTGCCGGTGGAGCAGGATACGGGGCGCATCTCGGTGATCCCGCCCACCAGCGTCGCGGGCGACCTGATCCGCCTGCGCGCCGCCGAGGACTGCGTGATCGGGCTGACCGCCTGCTCGGCCTATGCATCGAACGGCGGGTCGTTCAAGCCGATCCATTACGCCATCCAACCGGCGCTGGCCCCGGCCTAGACCGGCAGGCCGGGCCGGTTCCGCCCTAGCTCATCGAGATCAGGAACAGCGCGTTGCCGATTCGGGCTTTGATGTCCTCGCCCAAGGGACAAAGAAGGCGGCAGCAAGTTCGATTACGGTGTGCCTTGGGAACTTTGCCAGTGCCCTCGCGCTCTCAACAGCTGTAAATGGAGTAGATGCATGTCCACCACCATCAAGGCACTGTTTCCTGGCCGCCGGGAAGTCGAGCTTGCAGTCGAGCACCTCGTTCAGGAATATGGCATAGAACGGACCGACATCTTCATAGAGCCCGCCGGGAGCAAAAACAGCGCTGGCGACGAGCCTGCCGGGGCGGACGTCGTGAGCGGGCAAAATCGGGAAACGCCCGAGGGCTGCGGCGCGGCATACGAAGGTCAGCTTGTCGTCTCGGTGGATATGAACGAGGATGAAGGCGATGCGGTCATCCAGGCTTTTCGCGACGCTGGTGCGGTTGAAGTCGCCGGCTAATCTGTCAGCGGGTGTCCTAGACGCTGCATCGTAGGTCCGGCGACCGATTTAGCGCATCAAGAGCTGCGATTGGGCGTTATTCGATGATCATGCAACAATTTGAGGGATGGTCCGATGCGAACCAGGGAGAAGCTAGCAGACGTAGTCGCGGGTCAGCCGGGGCGGCTGCAGCGTCAGCAGTTCGTTCGGTCGCTGAAGGAAAGTGCGGTTCGCGCGGTAGTGACCGCCTCTGTCACCTTCGCCGTAGGCTGGGTTCTCAAGCGGATGTTCGAAAATTCGGTCGCCGACGCGGCGAAGGAGGGTGCGGCTGAGGGCGCTCAGCAGGATGTGGTGGAAGAAAATACGGGCGTTCCCAAGCAAGGCCCCGCACCCGCAGCTGCAATGACTGACGGGGCGACAACGTAACAACGCACCCCCCGGGCTTTCACAGGTAGGCGTGACATTTTGCGCATTCGCGCGAATCGCACCCTATCTAAGAGACCTTTTTGGGGATTTTGCAATTCGACTTTAGTGTTTGAAAGGTCTAAGGGATTTGAGCGCGGGAAATTTGTTCCAGAATTGAGATGGCGCTTCAAACTACCGACCGCTTATTGAAAACGGTTCGGCGCTCAAGTGCAAAAGTGTCCCAACAAAAGTCGCCAAGGACTATTTAATCGCAAGCCGATATAGCCATTATCAGAGGCATGGCTGATCTGACTTTCCGACCCGACCGGCGCGCAATGATGATTTCAAGCGCGGGCATTGCTCTCGCGGCCCTTGCCGGGCCGGCCGCCAAGCCACTTTTAGAATCGTCACCGACGCGCCGGCTAACCGCTATTCCAGCTGCCCCCCGTAATTCTTCGGGCATGCCGCAGACGACTTCAGATGCCGGTCGCTTTTCGGTGGACCCGGCGCTGCTGCGCCGGGCTATATCTGCGCTCGAGCAGCACTCAGGTTCGGTCAAGGCGCGAGACCGGATGGCCATTGTAGATTTTACTGCGCCATCTTCCGATCCCCGGCTGCACTTCCTCGATGTAGTGAGCGGCAAGGCTTCGCGGTTACTGGTCGCGCATGGTTCGGGCTCCGATCCGGGGCATACCGGGTTCCTCGAGCGGTTCTCCAATGCCTTCGGCTCCAATGCCTCGAGTGAGGGCGCTTTCCTTACGGCGGATTACTATACAGGAAAGCACGGTCGGTCGCAGCGTCTGGTGGGGCTCGACCCGACGAACAACAACGCGCTCAGCCGTGCGATTGTAATCCATAGCGCTTGGTATGCGAACGACGACATGATCCCCTCCCATGCTAAGCTGGGCCGCAGTCAGGGATGCTTCGCGGTCGGCGAGGATAAGCTCAGCGACGTGTTTAATTTCCTGGGCGAAGGACGGATGGTCTTTGCTGCCCGCGCTTAGGGCAGCGTGAAACCTACGTGATTTCCATAAGTTGTCATACGGGTCTTACCGGGAGATTCGTGTGCATAGAAGTGTGATCGCCTGCTCGTTGCTGGCCCTGACGGTCGCGCTCCCCGCGTGCCATTCGAAGCCTGACAATACGTCCCAGACAACCGAAGCGCCGCCGATCAACATTGACCAGGTGCGCTGGAATGATGGGGCTGTCCGGCAGTTGCGCGATGCAATCGACCGCCGTGCCGCGCATGGCCTCGACCGGGTGCGGTTCGCTGTGGATGGCCAGCCCGGCAATGCCGAAGGCGACCGCGCCCTGACGCAAAGCGCGTTGCGTTACGCGTCGGCGCTAGCCCGCGGGGCGTCAGATCCTGCCAAGCTCTATGACGTCTATACCGTCACCCGGCCCAATCCGAACCTGCTGAATGGTCTGGGTGCAGCTCTCAAGGAAGGCAATCTGGACAAATGGCTCGATGGGCTGGCTCCGCAGGACGACGGCTACCGCGCGCTGTCCAGGTCCTATCTCGCGCTGCGCAAGCAGGGCAGCGAGCCCGCCTCCACGATCCCCGACAAGGGCGAGCCGCTGAAGCCTAGCGCCACTGACGCGCGGGTTCCCGCGATCGCGCGCCAGCTTGTCGCCTCCGACTACCTCGATCGCTCTGCTGCGCAAGGAAACACCTACAACCCCACAATGGTCCGCGCGGTGCAGCGCATGCAGGCCGACTACGGAATCAAGCCGGATGGCGTCATCGGCGCTGACGCTCTCGAAATCCTCAACCTGTCGGACGCGGATCGGGCCCGGACGATGGCCGTGGCGATGGAGCGGTTGCGCTGGCTCGACCGCAGTCCCGCCGCCACGCGCATCGACGTCAACGTTGCCGCGGGACGCCTGCTCTACTGGCGCGACGGTAAGGTCGCCGACAGCCGCAAAGTGGTCGTCGGTGAGCCTGAGAACGAGACACCGCAGTTGGGATCGCCGATCTATCGCCTCGTCGCCAACCCAACGTGGACAGTGCCGCGCTCGATCCAGAACAAGGAGATCGCCGGCAAGGGGAGCGCCTACCTTGAGCGCAATAACATGGCATGGAAGGATGGCTGGGTTGTCCAGCAGCCTGGACCGAAAAATTCACTCGGCCTCGTGAAGTTCGACATGAAGAACGAACACCAGATCTACCTGCACGACACGCCCGCCAAGCAGCTCTTCCAAGAGGTCCAGCGTCAGCGCAGTCACGGCTGCGTGCGCGTAGAAGATGCTCTGGGGTTCGCCGAGATGCTTGCGAAGGACGAAGGCGTACTCGACGAATGGCACAAAGCTCGTGCGACCGGCGAAGAGACGTTCGTCAAGCTGCCGCGCGAGATTCCCGTGAGGTTGCTCTACCAGACTGTGGTGCTCGGTGAGGATGGTGAGCCCGTCATCCGCTCTGACCCCTATGGCTGGAATGACCCCGTGGCCGCTGCCCTAGGCTTTTCGTCGCGTCAAGGTTATCGCCTGCGCACCTCTGGGAGCGACGTAGGGCCTTAATCTACTTTCGAAAAAGGATCGCCGCATGCGGATGTTGGCGATCCTACGCTAATGGGCGATTGATGCCTTTTCCGTCGTCTGGAGCTTCATTCTCTCCGGCATCATCCATGAATGACCAGAAGCCACCAAAGCAGCCTTCGTCCGGAAGTAGAAAGGCCGCCCATAAACGGGCGGCCATAATCTTGTCATGCAATGCTGTGCTTCAACGCGCTCATTTTATCGTGACCTTCTTTGACGGATACGAACGCCTTTTCTACAGCGGAGCGCGAAGACGGTTCCAGCTCACTGTCGCGCAGCGCGTCTTCGAACTTGGCTTTGATGTGGTCTTCACCACGCTCGACTTCCTGGATGATCGCTTTGTCGTCTTTGCCAGTAATAGCCTGCTTCAGGTCCATAAACGTGCGGTGAGCGGCGGCGAGGAAGCTGCTGTCGTCCTCAGGGGTTCCACCCAATCGGCGAACTTCGGCCTGAAGGTCGGTCGCCGCCGCGCTGCGGTCGCGCGCGAACTCAGCGAACATCGTCGCGAACTGGGTGCTCTCAGCATCCTGGGCAGCGTCCTCATAGCCCTTCATGCTATCGAGGGTCGTTTTGATCAGGCCGTTGAGCGTTGAGATCGTGCTTTGCGTGGTCATAATGTTATCCTTCTTGAGAGTTGCTTCAACCATCAGCCAGCAAACTTGATCCCTTCGAAGCGAAACATCCTATAGCCTGGCACTGATGCGACGGTCGGCGACACCTTGATCGGACAGTTGCTACTGTTGAACCGGACCCACCTGCAGCCTTAATGGATGTCTCCGTTAATCCAGACTTGCCGTATCAAATTACCCCGCATCGATTAGTGACAAGGTGTGGTGGGATCGGGCCAACTCCGACCTGTCAGCGCGGTGACAGGGTCGGCAGCACACCGTTGATGAACAAAGGTTGTTCTTGTCGGGCAGCGTCTGCCGAGGAACGCCTTGGCGCATCTTCGGCGCTGGACTGGATGAGATATGGAACCAGACACATCGCGGCTCTTTTCGTTCTTGCCTGCCCGCTTCCGAGAGCGGGCCCATCCAAATGATAGGAGCGTTCATGACCGACCGCCTCGCACTGCAAGATCCGCGCACACAGTATCCGCAGCCGCCGTTTCCAGAACAGCCGCAGAGGGCACCCGGCGTTGCCGCGGAAATGGACCCCAGGCCTGATCATGGCGAAGACAGCTATGTCGGTGCCGGCAAGCTCAAAGGACGAAAGGCTCTCATCACAGGGGGTGATTCCGGTATCGGGCGTGCTGCTGCAATCGCTTACGCGCGCGAAGGTGCAGATGTCGCCATTGCCTACCTGCCTGACGAGGAAAAGGACGCGAAGGAAGTTCTTGCCCTCATCGAAGCTGAAGGCCGCAAAGCCGTGGCTTTGCCCGGCGATATTACCGACGAGGCCTGGAGCAAGCAGCTGGTCGAGGACGCAGTGAGCGGACTTGGCGGCCTGGATATCCTGGTCATCAATGCCGGTCGCCAGCAATTTCGCGAGAGCGTTGCCGAGGTCAGTTCGGAAGACTTCGACAAGACCCTCAAGACAAATCTCTACGCATTGCACTGGATTGCCCAGGCTGCCGTTCCTCACCTTCCCGCGGGCGCATCAGTCATAACGACGGCGTCGGTTCAGGCCTATGAGCCGTCCGATATCCTGCTGGATTATGCCACGACGAAGGCGGGTATCGTCGCCTATACGAAGGCACTCGCAAAGCAATTGATCGAAAAAGGCATTCGGGCCAACGTCGTGGCACCTGGTCCGTTCTGGACTGTGCTCCAGCCTAGTGGTGGTCAACCTCAGGAAAAGGTCGCCAAGTTTGGCGAGCAGAGCCAGTTCGGTCGTCCCGGGCAGCCGGTCGAAATTGCGCCCGTTTACGTGCTCCTCGCTTCGCAGGAGGCCAGTTACATCACGGGAGAAGTCTATGGCGTGACCGGCGGCGCCGGCATCGCTTAAGATATCTTGGCGGCCCGGCCTTTCGCCGGGTCGCCAGTTCGGAACTTGTGACTGATACCGAATACGAGACGCACGTCGGGTGTCGCGGAATCGAGCCTGGTCACACATTGCACATCGCGTTGAGTCATCTCTTCGATCCGCCACGAAAGCGACAAGGCGGCGCTGACCATCGTCGCCGCACCATGCCGGGTATCGGGAACTTGCCGATCGGGCGCATGCCATTCTTCCCGACGCCAAGATGATCTACACCACGGGATACATCCGCAATGCTGTGGTTCATAACAGTCAGCTCGCTACCGGGCACCGAATTCCTCGCAAAGCCGTTTGGCATCGACCAGTTGGCCGCCAAGGTACGGGCTGTGCTGGACCAGACCTAAACCGCAGTGGGCCCGAAACCCGCTCGAATGTCAGCTATCCTTATGGTTCGGCGGCGAACCGGACATTCGTCTTTCGGCAAGGGTTGCTCATTCTGAGGACGATTGCTGCGGAACCGCGAACGTCCACTTCAGCCGAAACTTGCCATTCCCCCGCATGATCACAAACGACGCCTTTGTCCCAGCCCCTGCCTTCCGGCGTCGACCCAAATTTGCCGTTCAAGGGGCGATTTTTGATCCCCAGGAGCAGACGGTCAGGTTTTCCCTTCCAACCGCGCGTCGAGCCGATCTCGGAATGCCAGCTTCCATCTAGCAATTGGTCCCAAGCTGCCCTCAAGCCTGACTGACGAATAAAGAATCGGGAATATCCGATATCTCATTGACGGGCCATATCGCATCGGATAATTCCGATGCATGGACACCGATGACGCCCTTGCCATTCTCTCCACCCTTGGCCATCCCACGCGGCTCGATGCGTTTCGGCTGCTGATCCGACATGAGCCGGATGGCTTGTCGACCGGCGAACTGGTCGAAGCGTCGGGGCTGACCCAGAGCACATTTTCGACGCATCTGGCCGTGATGGTGAAGGCCGGCCTGGTGCTGTCCGAGAAGCGTGGTCGCCAACAGATCCAGCGCGCCAACCTCGACGCGCTGCGCGGCCTCATGGTCTATCTAGCCAAGGATTGCTGCCAGGGGCGCGCCGAACTGTGCGAGCCGCTTCTGGCCGAACTTACCTGCTGCTGAAGAGGCAACAATGACCGATATCGTGATCTACCATAACCCGCTTTGCGGGACCTCTCGTAATGCCCTGGCCATGATCCGCAATGCGGGTATAGAGCCTCATGTTATCGAGTACCTGAAGACGCCGCCGAGCCGTGCGCTGCTCCTGGAACTCATCGACCGCGCCGGCATCACCCCGCGCGCTCTGCTGCGCGAGAAGGGGACGCCTTATGCCGAACTGGGCCTCCGCGACGAGACCTTGACGGACGAGGCCCTCGTCGACGCGATGATGGAGCATCCTATCCTCATCAACCGGCCGCTGGTCGTGTCGCCACTGGGCGTGAAGCTCTGCCGGCCTTCCGAAGCAGTGCTAGACCTGCTGCCGGCCGAGCAGCGCAGAACTTTCGTCAAGGAAGACGGCGAAGTCGTGGAAGCGACCCGGCGATGAGTCTTTCGGTTCGCCGGGCTGAGGTCGACGACGCGGACGCCATTGCCACCATTTATGCGCATCATGTTCTTCACGGCACGGCAACCTACGAAGTCGTGCCGCCGACCGCGGACGAGACCGTCGAGAAGATTTTGATGATCACCGGGCGGAGTTGGCCGTTCCTTGTCGCCTGCGATGGATCTGAGCTGGTGGGCTATGCCTACGCCACGCAGTTCCGGGATAGACCGGCCTATGCCTATGCTTGCGAGAACAGCATCTACGTAGCGCACGACCGGCGCGGTGGCGGCATCGGCAAGCTGTTGCTCAAGGCCTTGCTGGAGGCCGCCGATGCCTATGGCTTCCGGCAGATGGTCGCTGTCATCGGTGGCGGTGAACCGGCCTCCGTCGCACTGCACGGCTCTTGCGGCTTTGAGCAGGTCGGCTGCCTGACCGGCATGGGCTGGAAGGCCGGTCGCTGGCTCGACACAGTTTACATGCAGATCGCCTTGGGCGGCGGCACCGCGACCGCGCCTATCGCTTCCGGGAAGGACTGACGATCATGTCGCTGTTCGAACGCTATCTCTCGCTGTGGGTGGCCCTGTGCATCGTAGTCGGGATCGGTCTCGGCCATTTGCTTCCCGGCGCCTTCGAGGCGATCGCAGCGCTGGAGATCGCCAACGTCAACCTCGTGGTGGCGGGCCTGATCTGGCTCATGATCATCCCGATGCTGCTACGGGTCGATTTCGGCGCCCTCCATAGCCTTCGGCAGCACTGGCGTGGTATCGGCATTACCCTCGTAGTGAACTGGGCGATCAAGCCATTCTCCATGGCATTGCTCGGCACCTTCTTCCTCGGCCACCTGTTCGCGCCGATGCTGCCTGAAGGCGTATCGTCGTCCTACATTGCCGGGCTGATCCTGCTGGCTGCTGCGCCTTGCACGGCGATGGTCTTCGTCTGGTCCAACCTCGTCGATGGTGAGCCGAACTACACCTTGAGCCAGGTGGCACTGAACGACCTGATCATGGTCCTTGCCTTCGCGCCGCTCGTAGGATTGCTGCTGGGCGTGGCATCGATTACCGTGCCGTGGAGCACGTTGGCGCTGTCGGTGGGACTCTACATCGTCGTCCCGGTGGTCATCTCGCAACTCCTCCGCCGAGCCCTCCTTCGCGGGGGCGAGAAGCAGCTCCAGCATTTCCTGTCCGCCATTGGCCCGATCAGCCTTGCCAGCCTGCTGCTGACACTGGTGCTGCTGTTCGGCTTTCAGGGCGAGCAGATCATCCGGCAACCGCTGGTAATTGCGCTGATTGCCGTGCCGATCCTGTTTCAGGTATATCTTAATGCCGGCATCGCCTATTGGCTCAGCCGCCGTTTCGGCGTGGCATGGTGCGTCGCTGGCCCTTCGGCGCTGATCGGTGCCTCCAATTTCTTTGAACTGGCTGTGGCCGCCGCCATCAGCCTTTTTGGCCTCAGTTCCGGCGCCGCGCTGGCAACGGTCGTGGGCGTGCTGGTCGAAGTGCCGGTGATGCTATCGATCGTCGCCTTGGTGAAGCGGACCCGTCCCTGGTACGAGAAAGGTATTTCCGCATGAGACTGCACGAACTCGCCGCCCCCGATCACCTTCCTGCGCTAGACAAAGCTTTTGCGTTGGCTCGTCCCGCCAGCGGCCTTGGCCCGGATCAACCGCCTCCGCGTATTCTGCTGCTCTACGGCTCTCTGCGGGAACGCTCGTTTTCGCGCCTCGCCGTGGAAGAGGCGGCGCGCCTGCTACAGTTCTTCGGCGCCGAGACGCGGATCTTCGATCCCAGCGACCTGCCGCTGCCCGATCAGATAGCGGGAGATGATCACCCGGCGGTGCATGAACTGCGGGAGCACGCGCTATGGTCGGAGGGCATGGTCTGGTGCAGTCCTGAGCGGCACGGGGTCGTGTCCCGCAGGGTGGTGTAGGAACCGTCGATCTACCGCAGGATCAGGTTCAGGTCAAGCGGCCAGTGCTGGCAAGCTGACAATAGGGTTATGGCTCACCGAGCCGAGAGTTTCCAGTGTCATGTAGCGGCGCGATACCGCCCACTCATCGTTTTGCTCCAGCATGAGTGCTCCGACGAGACGAACGACGGCAGCGTCATTCGGGAATATGCCGATCACGTCTGCCCTTCGCTTGATCTCCTTGTTGACCCTTTCCAGTGGATTTGTGGAGGCGATCTGCGCCCAATGATCCTTGGGGAAGGCCATGTAGGCGAGCACGTCCTCGCGTGATGCGTCCATCATGTCGGCCAGCTTTGGAAACTTCTCGCGCAGGGCATCAGTAACCTGGTCCCACTGCTGTTGCGCCGCCTCGGCCGTTTCCTGCGCGAAGATGGTCTTGATCATGGCAATGACAGCGGGTCGTTGTTTCGGCGCGGCATGGGCAAACGCGTTGCGCATCCAGTGCACCCGGCAGCGCTGCTGGGTTGCGGCAAATACCTTGCTGGCCGCGGCGCGCAGCCCTTTGTGATCGTCGGAGATGACCAGCTTCACACCTCGCAGGCCGCGTTCCGCCAGCGAGCGCAGGAAGGCTTTCCAGAAGGGTTCGGCTTCCGATGGGCCGGTGGCTATGCCCAGAACCTCGCGTCGGCCATCGGTGTTGACGCCCACCGCGATTATCGCCGCCGTGGAGACAATCCGTCCGCCCTCGCGCACTTTGAGGTAGGTGGCGTCGATCCATAGATAGGGCCACTCGCCTTCAATCGGACGCGTGAGGAAAGCGTTCACCCGCTCGTCGATCTCGGCAACCAAACGGCTGACCTGGCTCTTTGACACACCGCTGGCGCCCATCGCCTTGACCAGATCGTCGACCGAACGGGTCGAAACGCCGTGGACGTAGGCTTCCTGGATCACTGCCGCCAAGGCCTTCTCGGCGGTGCGGCGTGGCTCCAGGAAGCTCGGGAAGTAACTGCCTTTGCGCAGCTTCGGGATTGCCAGATCAATCCGGCCAGCTCGCGTATCCCAACCGCGCTCGCGGTAGCCGTTGCGGTGGTTCAGCCGCTCCGGGCTGCGTGATCCGCAAGGCACGCCCGTCTTCGCCTCGATCTCCAGATCCATCATGCGCTCCGCGGCGAAAGCCAGCATCTCACGCACCAAATCGCTATCAGCCCCTTGCTCAATCAGCTCGACAAGGGCCATTCTGTCCTCGGTCATCGTCTTCTTCTCCAGGTTCGAGTTCGCATCCGAACCCTACCAGAAGATCGACGGTGGCCACCCTCTCAGGGAAACCTTCCTACACCACCCCGCGGGACACGATCCGGCACGGCCAGATCAGCGGCATCATGAAGACGCAGATCGATCATCTGCCACTTCAGATGCGCGGGATGCGGCCGACGCAGGGAAGAACGCTTGCGGTCATGCAGGTGTCCGGCGGTTCGCAATCGTTCAATGCCGTCAATTCGCTGCGCTTGCTGGGCCGCTGGATGCGGATGTTCACGATTCCTAATCAGTCGTCAGTGGCGATGGCCTACAAGGAGTTCGACGAAGACGGCCGGATGCGGGCATCGAGCTACTACGAGCGCATCGTCGATGTGATGGAGGAACTGGTCCGCTTCACCGTGCTGATGAGGCCGCACGGGGTGCAGCTCGTTGACCGATACTCCGAACGGAAGGAGGCTGGGCTCCCGGTTGATAACGCAGCGGACCACTCCGCAATTGCAATCATGCCTCAATCCTGATTTTTGCCCTGACCATCGAATGACTGGAAAGAGCGCGTAGCGGCCATCTCCGCTGTCGACCCTTATGAGACATTCAGAGATCAAATCTTGATGCCTAGCTGCGGACGGTCCGCTATCCCGGCCAGTGTCGACCAAGTCACGCCATTCTCCGCTGTCCAAATAGTCGGGAGTTATTTGTGGCGATGCAGACGTTTGTGTCTGTCACCAATTGCGGAGTGAGGCGCTCGCAAAGCCGGGAAATTAGGCTGCCATCGGCACCGTTTAATTAGCCCAGCTTATCGCGACATGCATATTTATCTGTCTAATCGCTGGGGCCCTGCCACGCTAATCTCCGCCTGGAAGCAGGAGGACGGCCATGGCGCTCTTCAGGTCAGCAGTAGCTACGCTCGGGGTAACAGCAGCAATTCTGGCATCGCCTGCACTTGGTGCCGAGAGGAGGGAGCCCCCCCTCGTCATCGCGGAGCAGGGGAGTTTTTCAGCTGGCGGGAAGGTCCAGAAGACGCCCGGCACCTACTCCAACAACGCCCCAACATCTCAAGGCCAGAGCCTGCATGGCGATCATCTCTATGCCTTTTACCAGGTCCCGGAGAAGCCGCGTCGCTTGCCGATCGTGATGCTTCACGGAGCCTATCAGTCTGGGCGTAGTTGGGAAACGACACCGGATGGGCGCGAGGGCTTCCAGACCTTGTTCCTGCGCCGGCACTTCACGACCTACATCGTCGACCAGCCCCGACGTGGCCGCGCGGGCAACAGCACCGTTGCCGCGACGATCGATCCGGCACCCAACGATCAGCTGTTCTTCGATCAGTTCCGCCTCGGCGCCTGGCCGGACTTTTTCGATGGTGTGCAGTTTGATCGTGATCCTGAGGCGCTGGATCAGTTCTTCCGGTCGGTAACGCCGAACACCGGCCCTTATGATGCCAGCGTCATCTCTTCGGCGATGACGGCCTTGCTCGAAAGGACGGGGCCAGCA
>DASYHX010000334.1:0-3638 GCA_035998065.1 Pseudorhizobium sp. | reverse complement strand
CCGGCAATGATCAGCCCGATCCCAATGAGGGCAGGGAGGTCTAGCCTCTGGCCGAGGACAAAGAATCCGACCGCCGAGATCAACACAATCCCCAGGCCGCTCCAGATCGCATAAGCAATGCCGACCGGCATTGTCCGGAGTGAGAGCGATAGAAGGTAAAAGGCGGCGCCGTAGCACAGCGCCATGAGCAGCGTCGGGAGCGGACGCGTGAACTGCTGGCTCTGCTGGAGGAAGGTGGTGCCGACGACCTCAAGCGCAATCGCGGCAGCGAGGGAGATGTAGGTTATTAGAACAGGGTTCATCAGCAGGCCTTCTTCTTTTCATGCGTCGGGACTCGATCCGGGCATCATTCCATCTTACATCCCCTGCCATGGCAGACGAGGTCGAAAAGCGGCGGAAAGACATGGGATGGGGTATTCCCGTATCTATCGTCTTACACGCCGTTCTCGCTGTAGTCCTGATCTTCGGCTTTCCGCTTAAACTACCGACGCCACCTGAAGAAGAAGCCGTAGCGGTGGAGATTGTCGAGCCGCCGTCCGAACCGGCGCCGGAACCGCCACCCCTGCCCGAGCCGGAAGAACAGGCAAAGGAGGAAGTGATGGCGGAAGAGGAGCCTCCAGAACCACCACCGGTCGAAGAACAACCGCCGGAAGAGACTTCGCAAGCGCCCGCACCTGAACCGCCTGCCGAAGAGGCGCACGCTGCGCCGCCACCCATTCCGACGCTACGTCCGGTCTTCGAATTCGGCGAGGAAACGACAGGCCCAAGGGTAGCGGTCGAGGGCAACGCGTCGACGGAAGGGGCCGAGACGACCGCCGAAGAGGAGCCTGAACCTGACGCTGCCGAAAGTGCCCCTGCAGATGCGCCTGAGGCATTGGCTGCCGCAGGCCCGTCTGACGATTCGGCGACCGACGAGGCAGCGACTGCACCGCCTGAAACGGAAGAAAACGCTACCGAGACTGCGGAACAGCCAAGCGAGGAGCCGCTGGCGGAGGCCACGACGCTCTTTTCCCCCGACCTTACCGAGGATGCTGTTGCGCGCACTGCGATGGAAGACATACCGCGATCCATGCGAGCCACGCAGTTGTGCGAAACGGAATTAACCGAGCAGTTGCGCAACGCTTCGCCGCCACGCGATCCGGATTTCATTCCCCGCTCCCCCCTTTCGGAAGGCACCACTCTGGAACTGCGCCGAACCGCATTCCGCGCCCAGGGACAGTGGTACAATCTGAGCTTCCGCTGCGAGATCAATGATGA
The DNA here is from genome assembly GCA_035998065.1 of Pseudorhizobium sp. GTDB lineage: Bacteria > Pseudomonadota > Alphaproteobacteria > Rhizobiales > Rhizobiaceae > Neorhizobium. The sequence continues at coordinate 2,381 of DASYHX010000334.1, read as the reverse complement.
GGCGACGAAAGTCGTCGGCTTCGGCTTCAATGTCGGTGCGCCGGTGCCGCGCAGCGAATGGCGTCAGCGCGGCTTTCCAGGATCCTGAAATCAGGCTCCTCCGGCCTCGCCACCCTCATCCATCACGGCGTCTGCTTCCTCTTCCAACGTTTCCGCCTCTTCTGCCCGCAAGTCGAATTGCGCAGCAACGTCCGGTGCGTAACGGAGGAGGTCGGGGCGCAGCCGAAGCAGCGCCAGATCTTTCGCCTTGGCCTCCAGCATGACGTCGAAATCAAGGCCATCAGCCGTTCGCATGAAGGTCGCGAACTCGAATGGATTGCAGAAGTCGGCATGGCCTGTGAAGACAGGCGCGACATGCTTGACCGTCTTCTTACGGGTCTTCGGATCGACTCTTACCTGCTCACGCAACTCCGTACGCGGTGACGAGAAATGGATCTTCGGCTGTTGGTCGTCGGGCCAGGTTCGGAGGATCTTTACCAGCGTATCGCGCAGGTCGGCCCGCTCCGGATTGAGGCACCAGAAGTGCTGGTGATCGAAGATGAGGCGCACGCCAGTCTGCTCGTGGATCCAGAGGATGTCGGCTGCCGAGAATCGTAGGTCGTCGTGCTCCAGCACCAGGCGCCTTCGGACCGGCTCCGGAAGCCTTTGCCATGTCTCCACCCAGCGGAGGCGGCTACCCTCCACATCACCATAGGTGCCACCTACATGGATCACCATCACTGCCTCAGGACCAAGTTCCATGCGGTCCAGCATCTCCGCCTGGCTTTCCAGATCCCAGATGCTCTTGCGGACAAGTTCGGGATCGGGACTGTTCAGGACGACGAATTGCGAGGGGTGAAAGGAGAGCCGGATGTCCAGGCGCTTGGCCTTTTCGCCGATCGCCCTCAGCTCGGCGTCGCTCTCGGACACCATCCCATGAAATTGAGGCATCTCAGGATGCGTCGCATACGGCGCGAGATCGGAGGACATCCGGTACATGCGTATGTCGTGCCGGTCGAGATGATCGAGGATGCGATCGATATATTCCAGCGATATCTTGAGATGCGGATTATTCGACGACCGGCGGCTGTCGTTGCTCTTGAGGTCAGCACGCGCCATGACCTTCACGGGGAAGCCAAGCCTTCTTGATCGCATTCGCTGTCCCGTTCCCACCGGCGTCTCGCCATGCTGATCCATCCGGAACCTCCCGATGTTTGGCAACGGGCAAGTCGGCGTTTCGATCCGTCGTTGACCGGTTGAAGCTCGAGGCTATGCTGCGGGAACATCAGAAGGTATACCCATGAAAGCCATGCTCTATGACGCCTTCGAGAAGGCGCCTAAAATTCTCACGCTTCCCGATCCCGCCCCGACGGATGACGGCGTCGTCATTAAGGTTGGTGCCACCGGCCTTTGCCGCAGCGACTGGCATGGCTGGATGGGACACGATCCTGACATCCGCCTGCCGCATGTTCCGGGCCATGAACTGGCCGGCGAGGTGGTTGCGACGGGCAGGGGCGTGATGCGGTTTAAGGTGGGGGATCGGGTGACGGTGCCCTTCGTCTCCGGTTGCGGCCATTGCAGCGAATGCCATTCCGGCAACCAGCAGGTCTGCCCGAACCAGTTCCAGCCAGGCTTTACCCATTGGGGTTCGTTCGCGGAATATGTGGCGATCGGCTACGCCGACACCAATCTCGTGTGTCTGCCGGAAGAGATCGATGACGCGACCGCCGCCAGCCTCGGCTGCCGGTTCGCCACCTCGTTTCGTGCTGTTGCCGATCAGGCCCGGACGGGGCCGGGGGAGTGGATCGCCGTGCATGGCTGCGGCGGCGTCGGGCTTTCCGCCATCATGATCGCGACGGCGCTGGGTGCGAATGCGATCGGCATCGACCTTTCCGAAGAGAAGCTGGAGCTTGCCAGGGCCTGCGGTGCGGTGGCGACCGTCAATGCCGGCAGCATCGATGATCCGGTCGAGGCGGTGCGGGAGATCACCAAGGGAGGGGCGCATGTTTCGATCGATGCGCTCGGCCATCCGACTACCTGCTTCAACTCGATCAAGAACCTACGCCGCCGCGGGCGCCATGTGCAGGTGGGGCTGATGCTGGGCGAGCATTCCACGCCGCAGATCCCCATGGCACAGGTGATCGGCCACGAGCTCGAAATCTATGGTAGCCATGGCATGCAGGCTTGGCGCTATGACGCCATGCTGTCGATGATCGCGGCGGGGCGGATGGCGCCGTCGAAGCTGATCTCCTCGCGCATCAGCCTGGGTGAGGCGGTGCCGGCTTTGATGGAGATGGACAGCGCGACGGCGCCCGGGATCAGCGTTATCACCCGCTTCTGATGTCCCGTTTCAGGAAAATCGTGCTGCCGTTGTCGGCTTCGTTGCCATCCAAACGTCCTTG
>DASYHX010000585.1:0-5955 GCA_035998065.1 Pseudorhizobium sp. | reverse complement strand
GCCTCCGCCTGCCGGTCGAGATAAAGGTGAAGCCCGTCGAGCAAAATGTCATCCGAGGTTGGATTGTCCATCAGGAGCTTCAGCCAGCTCTGGTTCTCGTCACTCATGCCGAACAGGCTGTCGGCGACCATCTCGCGATTGGCAATGGGGGCTATATTCGTCATCGTCAGGTCCTTCGACGGCGGCGCTCGCGCGTGCTCTCGCCGCCCGATTCACGTGCGGTCTTGTTGCGGAGCGGCCCGATGCGCTCGACGATCTCCTCGATGGTCGGACGCGGTCGCGGGGTGTACTCGTCGAGCGCCTGGCGCATCGCGGCCAAGTGGTCACAGGAGGTTCCACAGCAGCCGCCGATGATCTTCGCGCCGGCGTCGCGTGCCAGGCGGGCATATTCCGCCATCAGAGGCGGTGTTCCGGAATAGTAGATCTCGGCGCCACGATACTCCGGAATGCCGCAATTGCCCTTGACGATGGTGATCGCCTGCGGATCGGCGGCAGTCATATCAAGAAGGCTGGAGAGAATGTCGGATGCCCCGACACCGCAATTGGCGCCAACCGCTGCCGGTCCTTCGCCGATATCCTGTGCGACACCGTGGATATCCTTCGGGTCCAGGCCCATCATGGTCTTTCCCGCCGTGTCGAAGGAACCCGTGTAAGTGTACGGGAGCCCGACTTTGGTCGCCGCTTCGGCGGCCGCGCGGATCTCGTCGGGTGAGGACATGGTCTCGATCCATGCAACATCGCTCCCGCCTGCCTTCAATCCTTCGATCTGTTCCACGAAGGCGGCCACCGCGTCCCCATAGGTCATGGTACCGAGGGGCACCAGTAGTTCCCCGGTTGGCCCGACAGATCCTGCCACGAGGACTTTGCGGGGCGCGCGGTCTGCGACCGTCCGGGCAAGTTCAGCCGCACGCCTGTTCAGTTCAAACACGCGATCATCAGCTTTGTGTAGCTTCAGCCGGTGGCGTGTGCCGCCAAAGGAATTGGTAAGGATGATGTCGGCGCCGGCATCGACGAAGTCTTGATGCAGCCGTTCGATCTTCTCCGGCTGACTTTCATTCCAAAGCTCCGGAGCTTCTCCGGCCTCCAGGCCCATGGCGAAAAGATTGGTGCCGGTAGCACCATCGGCAAGCAGGACGCCCTTTTCAGCCAGCAGTTCGTGAAGGGGATTGACGGCGGTCATGAGGTTCTCCTTGCGCTTTCGGCTATAGGCGTGGAGCCAGAGGAATTCAAGCGCGCCTGAGGTGCTGAAGTGTCTTGTCCGGGACGGCGTAATCTCAATGACAAACGTAGAATCAAAACATCGACAGTCGGTAAGGTGGCGGGGAGAAACTAGGGCCTCGTAATCACTCGCTCGGCTATGGCCGGTGTCACCCACTGAGACCATGCAGACTTATAGTTCTCGAGGAAATGCTCGGCGGTTTGGGAATTCGAAGCCCCGTTCTCCAACTGCCAGGCGAGCACGCTGCTGATCGTTGCATTCGACCACCGGCGCTGGTGGACATAATCCATCGCGGGCGCGGCCTTTTCGGTGAAGGCCTGCGTCATCAGCGTGAAGGCCTGGGAGGTGGGATAGGCGTTGCGCTCCGGACTCGGGCAATTAAGGACGGTCGTGCACCCGTCCCACTGCGCCTTCTGGTGAGCGACACCGAAAGAGAGCTTCACCATCTCGTACTTGCCGAGAACCGCCGTCGGCGCCCAGTAGTAGCCCAACCAGCCTGTTTCGCTTTCAAAGGCTTCCACGATGGATGCTTCCAACTCCTCCGCTGTCGCGGGCTGAACAAGGGTAAAGCCCTTTTCCGCGGCCTCGAAGGCCCGGAAGAGATTGGCGGTGGTGACGTGGCAGCTCCAGTCCTCGGGGCATCCGTGCACCGCACCTCGATCAGAGGCGCCGGGGGCGGGGAAAAGCTCTGGGTGGTCGAGAGCATCCTCGACAGTGCGGATACCCGAGTTTGCCTCGATGAGGTGCTTCGGCACCCACCAGCCCTCGACGGCACCGTCGGCAAGGATTTCCGCTCCGATCACAAGTCGGTTGGCCGCCGTAGCCTTGGTGAGTTCCCCACGAACCGCGTTGATCCAGAACTCCGGCGCCATGTCCGGTACGGCCGAAAGGTTCATCGAGTTGAAGGTCGGTACCGTGTCGCCGGGGACCAGTTGAACCGAACAGCCGTAGCCGCGTTCGAGAATAATCTTGTCGATATGCGCTGCAATCGCCGCAGAGCCCCAGTTCATCTCCGCAACCGTCAGATTGCCGCATGCGGCTTCTGCCTGACCTGGGCGCAGGCTGAGGCAGACGAGGAGTGCGGCTGCGGCGATAGCGTATAGCATGGAAATCGTTCCTGTTCCGGCAGGAACACATGCTCCTGCCTTTGAGGTTTTTGCTTGCCGCGTGCAGGCGGTGATAGGATGTCGAAGTTCTTGAGAGACTAGGGTAATGCGCTGCCAAATCAACCGCTTTGCCCCGGCTTCACACACTTGCGAAGACGGTGCGTGATGTTCCTTACAGAAATACGACATGCCGCAGGCGCCACTAACCTTCCGGTAACGATGTCCCGCTAATCATCCACTCGCAGACGGTCGTTCCGTCCGGCGGTTCGGGTTCAGGTATTGCGTACCCCGCCGCGCATGTTTTCCGGGTTTGCGATCGATGTGCATGCGTCGCTGGTAGCGGCTTGACATGCAGGAGCTCTGCTCCCACTTTCACGGTGCGGCAGCGCAAACTGATGAACCAAGGCGGACGCCTCATGTATCTACGAATCGTCCGTTCTTTCAGGATTGGCGCTGCCGCGTTGCATTCCTCCCTCCCATATTCGGTCCCCTCGTCTTGCGGTGGACGATGAGCACATCTGTGCGAACCACGCTTGTTCTCGGTGGTGCTCGTTCGGGCAAATCGGCTTTCGCGGAGAAACTTGCGCACGCGACGGGGTCGGAACGCCACTATGTGGCGACAAGCCAGGCCTATGACGACGAGATGCGCCAGCGAATAGCGCGGCATCAGGAGGATCGCGGCGCGGGATGGCACACCCACGAGGTGCCTCTCGATCTTCCCCTCCATCTGCTGCAATTGAAGGCAGTCCACCGCGTGGTGCTCGTCGACTGCCTGTCGCTCTGGCTCACGAACCTGATGATGGCCGATGTCGACATCGAAGCCGCTGGCGAGGCTCTCCTGGACAGCCTAACCGATTGGCAAGGCAGGCTTTTGCTCGTTTCCAACGAGGTCGGGCTCGGTATCGTGCCCGACAACAAGATGGCCCGCGATTTCCGTGACCACGCAGGCAGGCTGCACCAGCGGATTGCGGCGGTCGCCGACGAGGTTTTCTTCATCGCAGCCGGGCTGCCGCTGAAGATGAAAGGCTAACGCCTCGCCCCTCATACTCCCACCCAAACCCTGAGGGGATGGGCTGGGTCGGAGATCAGCTTCAGCGCTAGCCCCAGGCACGAAAGCACCAGCAGCGGCTTGATGATTTTCGCGCCGCCGCGCATGGCGACCCGTGATCCGACCTGCGCTCCCAGAACCTGCCCCGCGCCCATGACCAGCCCCACCTTCCATAGAATCGAGCCGGTCAGCGCAAAGACGAGAAAGGAGCCAAAGTTGGAGCCGAGATTGAGGAGCTTGGTGTGCGCCGTCGCCTTCAGCATGCCGAAACCCGCGAGAAGCACGAAGGCGAGCATGTAGAATGAACCGGCGCCGGGGCCGAAAACGCCATCATAGAGCCCGATCAGCGGCACTGCCGTCAGGCCGAAGAGGAGCGGGGTCACCCGCTGGTGACTGTCGAGATCGCTGAGGTTCGGCTTCAGTGCGAAGAACAGTGCGATGCCGATCAGCAGGAAGGGGATGGCGGCTGCGAGCATATCGGCCGGAACGACGGACGCGAGAAGCGCACCCAGCACGCCACCGAGGGTGGCCATCAGAGCCATCGGCATCTGCTTCTTCAGGTCAACATGGCCGCGGCGGGCATAGGCGATCGTCGCGGAAGCAACACCGAACTGTCCCTGCAGCTTGTTGGTGGCGATCGCTTCGAGTGGTGGAATGCCTGCGATCAACATCACGGGTATGGTGATGAGACCGCCACCTCCCGCGATGGAATCCACAAAGCCAGCGATGAAGGCGGCCGCAAACAGCAACGCCAGCAGGTGTATAGCGAGATCGTGCAAGGCAATGACCGGGAGACTATGAGGGGAGGAAGTGCTGCGGCTCTCTGCCACCGAACACGTCCCGTGGCAACTGAACTTGCAGGACTGCGCACTTGTGCGGCTTAGAATCGCTTATATGGTGCCGCGACCAATTCTGACTCCATTCCAATCTTCGAGCTTGAACATGCACAAGGTCATCTTCGACACAGATCCCGGCATCGACGATGCCATGGCGCTGCTTTTCCTGCACCGGCATCCGCAGATCGACCTGATCGGCGTGACCACCGTGTTTGGAAACGCACCGATTGATCTTACCACGCGCAACGCGCTCTTCCTGAAGCAGGAATGGGGGATCCGTGCGCCGGTGGCGCAGGGAGCGGGCGTCACATTCGATCCGTCGCGTCCAGAGGGGCATTGGCCGACGTTCATTCATGGCGAGAACGGTCTTGGCGACATCGACATCCCTTCGTCGCTTGATGCGCAGGCGGATGCAAGGCCTGCCTGGCAGTTCATCATCGATACGGTGCGGGCGCAGCCGGGCGAGGTGACGCTGGTCGCCGTCGGTCGCATGACCAATCTGGCGCTGGCGCTCAAGGCAGATCCCGATTTCGCCGCGTTGGTGAAGGAGGTCGTCGTGATGGGCGGCGCCTTCGATCTCAACGGCAATGTCAGCCCCGCGGCCGAAGCGAACATCCATGGTGACCCGGAAGCCGCAGACCTGGTGTTCACGGCACCCTGGCGGGTAACGGTCGTCGGCCTCGACGTGACGCTGAAGACGGTGATGACGAGCGGGTTCCTCGCCGAGATGGCGTCAGCGGGTGGTGCTGCGGTGCAACTTCTCTCCGATATCTCGCAGTTCTACATCGACTTCTATCGTCACCGCGTCGGAGACGGCATGGTCGTGCATGACAGTTGCGCCTGCGTCTATGTCGTAGCGCCGGAGCTGTTCACGACGCGTAGCGGCCCCGTCCGCGTCGTCTGCGGCGGAATTGCCGATGGGCAGACAATCCAGAAGCCGGACGGACGCGTCTTTCCTCCCGGACATTGGGATGGGCACCCAAGCCAGTCGGTCTGCATCGATGTCCAACCGGAGCGCGTGCTGGAGGTGATCCGAACGGCCATCGTCGAGGGCAGGGCGGCCTAGCGGCGCCCAAGCCCTCAGTCGTTTCCGGCTGCGGCAGCCAAACGCGCCAAGTCTGGCACCGTCACATGGCGATTCGTCAGCCCGAGGAAATCCGCGATGTCGGCGCGCGAGAGCGGCAGTTCGAACACGCTTCTGTCCTCGGCTTCCGGATCGCCATGGCCGGCGATCAGAGACAGGAAGCTTGCCACCTTCTCTTGCGCCGTCTTGCGGCCGAGCGTCAGCATCCAATCACGTGCGTCGTCTAGTTCCTTGAGCGCCTGGCTGTGCAGCAAATGCTCCAACTCCGGCGTCTCGGCGATCAGCCGCTCGATGGCCCGGCGCGGGAAGACGCAGATTTCGGTGTCGGTCGCCGCTTCAGCCGCCATGCGACTCTGCTCGAAAAAAGGGCGCCCCATGAAGTCGGGCGCAAACTGCAGGCCGACGATCTGCTGCCGCCCGTCGGCCATCACCTTCGACAGCTTCACCACGCCTCTCAGAATGTTGCTGTAGGAAGATACGCTCTCACCCTGGCCGATGAATTCGCTCCCCGCATCGATCGTGCGGCGGGAGGAGTGTTTGCTGAGCTCCATCAATTGTGCGGCCGTAAGCGCCGAACAAACGCCGCCATGACGCGCCTCACAGGAGCGACAGACGGTCGGAAGGTCGGGGGAGCGGGTAGCTCTGGTCAGGGTATCCATGGT
>DASYHX010000389.1:0-8323 GCA_035998065.1 Pseudorhizobium sp. | reverse complement strand
GTTGAGGCGACATGAGGTCGTTGAAGATCATCGCGGGCCTCGTGCTCGTGGTTGCTGCACTGTTCGTCATCATCGGTGAACAACTGACCGGGGCAAGTGCCAACGCGTTTGTGAACGCGCAGATCACCACGACTCGTGCACCCATTGCCGGTCAGCTTCGCCTTTTGGATCGACCCGTCGGTGCTCGGGTCTCTGCTGGAGACCCTCTTGGCGAGATCTCCGATCCTCTGGTCGACAATGTACGCCTTGCCGATCTCCTCAAAGAGCAGGCGGAGGTTAACGCGGAAGCGGACCGGATGCGCAGCCTATTGTCCTCATTGGATGGCTCAATCAAACAGCTTCAGGACCGCTCTGCCGCTTACACTGAGGAGCGAAATCGGCAATTGGACGCACAGGCCGATGCCGCAGCGTCTCTGGCGGAAGCCGCAGAAGCGCGGCGACGCCTAGCTGAACTTGGCCTCGCACGGGCAGAAAGGCTGGCGAGCAGCGGTGCCCGCACCGCTGAAGCGCTGGAGCAGGCGCAGTCTCTCGCCGAAGTATCCGCGCTCGAGCTGCGGAATGTCCGGCAGCAGAACGCCATTGCCCAAATTGCCTTGTCCGCAGCCGGACGGGGCGTTTTCCTTGGCGACGGCTACAACGACCAGCCGTACTCACAGCAGCGCATCTCGGAGCTGGAAGTCCAGCGAGCCGAGCTACAGGCCTCACTTGCCGCTCAAATCTTGTTGGTGGATTCGCTTGATGCGCGCATTGCTGCCGAGCGACTTCGCGTCAACCGGCTATCTTCCAGCTCGCTGCAGTCCAACGTCAATGGCCTCGTCTGGGACTACAACGCGCGGTCAGGAGAGATCGTGCAGCGGGGCCAGGATATCCTGCGACTCGTCGATTGCGACTCCACGATCGTCACGCTGTCCGTCTCGGAAAACGTCTACAACACGCTTCAGCTTGGCACTCCTGCCACCTTCCGGCTGAACGGCGACAGCCGGGCCTTTGGAGGGACGGTGACCCGCCTTGCTGGCTCCGGCACAGCAACCGTCTACGAGAACCTGGCGATCTCACCAAGCGAGCGGCATTTACAGCGTTTTGATGTTGCCCTTCATGTGCCGGCGCTGCGCGAAAACCCGGACCTGAAATGCCTCATCGGCCGGACCGGACGGGTCTTCTTCGAAGCGCGGCCATTGGACTGGCTGCGCGGCTTCTGGAGCTGAAATGTTCAGCGGCTTCTATGCCAGCGACCTCCAATCGGCAATGGCCTGCGTCATTGCTGCTTTGGGCGCGGCACTCGCCCTACCGAGCCTTCTTAATCGTCACAAAAATGGCCACCGCGCGCTGCTCTTTTCGGTGGGGGCTATCCTCTCCCTCCGCTATATCTGGTGGCGTGCAACCGAAACGCTGGCTCCGGCCGGACTGACACTGGATTGCGTCTTTAGCTGGAGCTTCTTTGCGTTGGAAGCTGCAGCCCTCCTGTCGTCCCTCAGCGCCTTCACCATCCTCAGCCGGACCGTGTCCCGCACGCAGGAGGTGGAGGACCATAAGGATTGGTGGCATCCCGCACCGTCCCCGAAAGTGGCGATCATGATCGCCACCTACAACGAGACCCAGGAGGTGCTGGAGAGGACGATCGTCGGCGCCAAGGCGAGCGATCACCCAAACTGCGAGGTGCTCGTGCTCGACGACGGCCGACGCGATTGGTTGCGCGACTTCTGTGAGACGCGCCAGGTTCGCTATCTGCGGCGTGCGGACAATAAGGGATCGAAGGCCGGCAATATCAATCACGCGTTGGGGGTACTCGGAAGCGATCCGCAGCCACCTGACTTCATCGCGGTCCTCGATGCCGACTTCGTGCCGCACCGCGACTTCATCTCGCGCGCCCTTACCCTTTTCCATGCGGAAGACGTCGGGCTTGTTCAGACGCCGCAGCACTTCTTCAATGCCGATCCGATCCAACACAATCTGGGCCTGAGCCGATCTTACCCGGACGAACAGCGTTTCTTCTTTGACCATCTGCAACCGAGCCGCGACGCCTGGGGCATCGCCTTTTGTTGCGGAACCTCCTCCCTAGTCCGTTGGCAGGCGGTTCAGGCCGTCGGCGGCTTCCCGACGGAAAGCATCACGGAAGACTTCATGCTGACGCTGGTGCTGCAGGCGGCCGGCTTTCGCACGATCTACCTGAACGAGGCGCTTACCGAAGGCCTGGCCCCTGAGGGTCTGAAGGAGTATGTAACCCAGCGCGCCCGCTGGTGCCTCGGCCTGATGCAGATTGCCCGCAGTGGATTGGGTCCACTCTCCGAAAACCGACTGCGGCTGCGGGACCGCTGGAGCGTCATCGACTCGATCTTCTTCTGGCTGACGACCTTCTCCTTCCGGCTCGCCGCCATGACCTTTCCGCTGCTCTACTGGTTCTTCAACATCACGGTGGTCGAGGCGACCGTCGCCGATGTGGTGCGTTATTTCGGGCCCTACATCATTTGGGTCCTGTTTACGCTGAATTTTGTGTCCGGCGGCCTGATCATCCCGATCGTCAACGACGTCAGCCAGTTGCTGGGCGCCATCCCCATCACGCGCGCGGCCATCGTCGGACTAATCAAGCCGAAGGGTCACCCCTTCAGCGTCACCGCCAAGGGCGGCGACCGCACGAAGGTGGTGGTACAGTGGCGACTAATGCGTCCTTTCCTGATCCTTATAGCCTTGACCCTGGTTGGCCTCCTGCTCGGGATCTTCAGCGATCGCTTCGCCTTCAACGATGCCGGGGAAGGCAAGATCGTGATCCTTTTCTGGACCATCTACAACCTGATCGTGCTCGGCGTGACACTCACCGTTTGCATCGAACTTCCGCGGGTGGAGCGCCACTTTGCCGACCAGCCGGAGCGTACCGTGATCTCGGTTGACAGCAAGCTTCGGCGCGTTTGGCTGACGGAGCTTTCCCAAGAAGCAGCCCGCATCCGCGGGATTGAACTGGCCACCGGCACGCCCATCGAGATCCGCGTTCGCGGTGTGGGAGATATGTCCGCGCAAGTGTTGGAAACGACTCGCGACGGCGCTCTGCTTTCCCTGGCACCGGATCCACAGCATTACGAGGCGCTTCTGCGGAGGCTCTATGCAGAAGGAAGCGTGCCGAGCGTCACCTCAACCCGCCTCTCCGCTATTCTGGGAGACGCGGTTGGCAGACTTGGCGCCCGCTAAAGCAACATCACCCCTTGCGCCTGCTCGGCAGATCCCGCTGGTCCTTGACCTCTTCAGGCGACGTCGCCTGCAGCCTGGCAAGTGCGGCCCCTATCAACGAAAGTTCTCTCGTTCGATTGCTTTCGAAGGGATAGACGTCTCCCCCTTCGGCAAGTTCCTTTGCATTGGCCGCAAGCAGCCCAAAAGGCCGGATGTACCAGACAATGAAGAGGGCAGTGAGGAGAAGTAGCAGCAGCGCAAAAGCGATGAGCCTGATAATAAGATCCATAGACATGGCGCGCGCTGGCTGGATGACATTGTCGGCATCAATCCTTGCGATGATGCTCCAGCCGAACTTCGGAAGGTCTCGGTAGCTTAGTTCTGGAAGTGTCGCGGTGAAATAAGATTGCCCGTCGGGCCATGTTTCAACGTGAGTGCCCACTGCACCTACACGTGCAGCCGAAACGCTCGCTAGGTCAAGATTTTCGTAGAATTTGCCGTCCGTTGCGGCCACTATCCTGCCCTCCGGACCGACGATGAAGACGTCAATCGCAAGAGCTCGCGCCATCTCCTTAACCAGCCTCTCTGCCCATTGCGCGTTGAGATGCAGACCGACCACTCCAGCAACGGAACCGTCTCCTCCTGTGACTGGCGTAGCGAAGTCAAGAAAGCGAAGCGGTGCGCCGTCTGCGGGCGTCGGCAGCTCTTTTGCCAGCAGCACTGCCTCGTGAAAGTCGCCAGCAAACTCACCTTCCAACCCGCGCTGAAACCAGGGGCGGCTCCCGACATCTGCGTTTACCAGTAGCCCGTTCGATGCCGCGACCACGGTTCCGTCGTTTCGCGCATACCCCGCCCAGGAAATGGTCTCGCCTGTCCCCGTCAGGCTGGAAAGAAGCGCCTGCATCTCCTGCGGCGGCAGATTTGCAAACTGCTGACGGATCGCGGTGAGGTTGCTCCATTCCCGGTAAAGCGCCTGCGCCAGTGCCACCTGTACGCCCCGTGCGCGCGTTTCAACCGCCCGCGTCAAACTTGCTTCCTCGAAGCTGCGCGCGCGGTCACTAATCACCTGGTAGGCGATGAAGAGGCCGATAAGCGCGCTGACCAAGACAAAGGAAAGAGTGATGGCAGCCAAAGAGGGCGCGGCGGAGCTTCGTTTGGGTTTGGCCATGGTAACCTGCCGTGAGATGAACACGTAGTTGATATGAGGAGCAGGCGAGCAGCGTCCAGATATAAACTCGACTTACAGTGGAGTCAGTGTGGAACTCTCGGGCACGTGTAGAATCCGCGAGCCGGTCTCTCCGCCTTGATCGTCTTCGGTTTCCTCGTCTGGCGATGAGACTGTCCAGCTCGCAGGCAAGCCATCGACTGTCTTCGCGCCCGCCTCCTGCTCCTTCGATACCCCGATCATCTGTTCTTGCGAAACCGTGAACTCTTCATTTGTCCGTCTTCTGGTTGTGACGGACTCTGCCAACGGGACGGGGGAATATCACCACAGCGGACGTTCCCGGCTTTTCATGATGGGTGCTTAGTGACGCCGATGTAAGGTGGCCAGGAACGCCCGAAGCTTGTCTTCAGCGAAACCGATCACCGCCTCGTCCTCAAGATAGCCATCGGAAACCTTCTGGTTGGCGAGCGGGATGACAATTTCTGGGCAGACGAAGACGCGAGCGAGCATGCCGTTGAGGACATACTTCAAGTGAGCCTGGGCACGCACGCCACCCAAAGCGCCCCCGGACACGCTAATGACGAAGCATGGCTTATCCTTGAAGACGGAGTTGAGCGCAGGTCTTGACGCCCAGTCGATCGCGTTCTTTAGCACCCCCGGGATGCTGTAATTGTACTCCGGAGTTACGAAGACAAGGCCATCTGCCTGTTCGATCCGACTGCAGAATTCCTGCACCGCTTCATTGTTTGCCACGTCGGCGTTGTAATGGGGAAGCCGTCCTGGCTCGGCGACAGTACAGGATGCATGGTCTCCAATTTGCCTGATTAGGGTGTTGATCGTCGCTCGGGAAGACGAGGCGGCCCGCAGACTTCCAGGGATGAACAGGAGGTTCTTCATCAGATGCTCCATTAGAGACGTGCCAGCCAGGTCGCGATTGCCGGGAAGGCTATGATCAAGCCGATCGAAACGAACATCGCCAGGACGAAGGGGAAGGTCCCGCGAAAGATCTCGCCAACCCGCAGATCCGGCTCGTCCATCGCCGACTTGATGACATAGACGGACAGCCCAAAGGGCGGCGTCAGAAGGCCTACTTCAACCGCGACAACCGTCAAGACACCAAACCAGATCAGGTCGAACCCGGCGGCCTGCGCGATCGGTAGCGCGATCGGAAGCAGGATCAGCATGATCGAGATCGAGTCGATCAGGCAGCCCAATGCGATGATCAGCAAGAGATACAGGAGCAGGAAGCCATAGGGCCCGATGGGTCCCGCCAGGGCGACTTCCGCAAGCGCACGAGGAACGCCGGACATGGCCAGCATCCGACTGAAGAAGGTCGCAGCGAGGATAAGGAACAGCACGGAGACCGTAATCTGCCCGCTTTCAACCAGGAGATTCCAGAAGGCGCGGCCACTTAGCGACCGGCGGAGGAGGGCAATGACGAGAGCGCCGAACGCACCGGCGGCCCCCGCTTCCGTGGGGTTGAGGAAGCCGCCATAGAGGCCGCCAAGAACGACAAGCATCAGCGAGACGATCGGGAGCGACTTGCGGGCGATATCCATGACGGTCATATCGCCAAATTCTGCCAGGTCATCACGCTCTTCGAACACGAAGTCCTTGTTGAAGCGCGCCAGCAAGAGAATGGTCACGCAGAATGCGAGAGCCAGCAGGATGCCAGGTCCAATCCCTGCCAGAAACATTCGACCAACGGATTCCTCAGCCAGCACCGCATAAACGATCATCAACAGCGAGGGCGGGATCAGCATCCCCAAGACCGATGAACCTGCCACCACGCCTGTCGCGAACTTGCGGGTGTAGCCGTGTCGCGTCATCTCGGGGACGGCAACCCGGCTGAACACTGTTGCAGAGGCGATGGAGATGCCCGTGATGGCTGCGAAAACGGCGTTCGCGAAGACGGTCGCAACCCCCAGGCCGGCGGTGACGCGGCCGAGAAGCTTTTGGAAGACATCGAAAGTATCTTTTCCAACCCGGGACACCGTCACCAGCAGGCCCATCAGCACAAACAGAGGAACAACTGCAAAAAGGTATTCGCGCAGCGAGTCATTCGCGACCGCCCCCATCATGCGCACGGATACAGCCTCGCCTCTTATGGCAGCGACGCCAATGAAGGAAACTGCTAGCATGCTGATACCGATCGGCATTCCGAGGTAGATGAGTAGAAGGAGCACCGCGATGGCAGCGGAGCCTATTTCGACCGGACTCATTATCGCCCCCTGCCCTTCACGCTGATGCGGAACTCGCCGAGAGCACCAATCAGAAACTGGATCGCCGCGACCGTGATACCGATGAAAATCAAAGCGCGGAACGGCCATGTCGGCAGCGTCGCAATGCCGGTTATCCCGATAAACTCACCACTGGAAAAATCCTTCTGCAGAATAGACCAGCTCGCCCAGGCGATCGTCGTAAGCACGGCAGCACCAACGAGGCCGAACACAGATGACAAGGCTGCGCCAGCGCGCGGCCTGCTCTCACGAAAGGCGACAAAAAAGACATCCGTTCGCGCCAGACGATCTGCCCTGATCGTCGTCGGTAGCTGGAGGCACACAATCATCACCAGCAGAAGCGCTCCCAACTCGGACACAAGCGGAAGAGACGCGCCCATGGTGTTGCGGGCGATGATGTCGGCACAGATGATGATCATCAGAACGCCGATCAGAACCGTTCCCAGCACCGCCAGGCCATCCACAAAGATCGTCCATGCGACGGAGGATCTGCGGGACACAGGCTTCCGCAACGCGGAAGCCTGATCTTGGTCGTAATCGCTGGCCATGCGGGGAACTACTCGCCCCAATTGCGCATCGGCTTCTCGCCGCGGTCGCGCAGACCCTGCATGTATGCTTTCAGAAAGTCTTTGGCGGGCAGACCCCTGCCGTCCAGGTCGGCGGCCCATTCCCCGGCAATGTCGGGAAGTTTGTCGACCCAGGCCTGGCGCTGCTCGTCAGACATCTTGACGATCGTCACCGGCGGATTCTGACCTGCCCCGAGCTCCACCATCTTGCCGAGCGCGGCCTCATGGCGCTCGAGAAGGTCCTCTCCATGCGCTTTGGTATAGTATTTGCCGGCCTCTACCATCGCCGACTGCACCTCTTCCGGCAGGCCGTCCCAGGTATCCCGGTTGATGGCGACCGCACCCGAAAAGGCGACGCCGGCATCGAAACGATTGATATAGGGAGCCACCTCATAGAGCTTGGCGGGCAAGGCACCAAGCGCAAGCGACAGAACGCCGTCCGAAATGCCTGTCTGAATATCAGTGTAGAAGCTGGTCAACGAGCCGTCGACTGCGTTTGCTCCCGTACCACGCAACCACGTTCCGAGCACGCCAGGTGCCGACAATTTCATGCCGTTGATGTCGTCGATGCTCTTGAGCGGCGTCTTGGTGTAGATGTCGTACATGTCGGTGCTGGTCAGCCCCAGAACCTTGAGATTGTACTGCTCCCACTCCTCACGCAGCGCTTCGTTGTTTTCCATGAGGTCTTCCATGACCTCGAGCTGTAGCGGCGGGTTCACCGTGGCAAAGGGAGCGTAGCTGGAGGCTTGGCTGAGCGGCAGCTTGGCCGGCTCCAGAAACGAAAAGACCCAGCCGATATCGGTAATTCCCTGTTCGACCGAACTGAGGGTGGCATTGGCCTTATAGAGCTGCCCACCGAAGGCCTCGTTCCACTCGATCTTATACTCACCTTTTTCGGCAAGGATCTCGTCGGTACGAGCCATGAAATGCGTCTTTATCATGCCGACCCACGGAATGACCGTCGGATGGCTCGATGCAATGGTCAGGTTGATTGTTTCCTGTGCGGCGAGAGCGCCCGGCATGGCGATTACGCCTGCCGTCACCAGTCCTAATAGAATACGCATTTTGGTCTCCTCCCCAGTTTGCGTCAGGCAATCGAAAATGTCTGGCTGGAGTAGTCCAGCCGGATCGTTGCTGTTCCTTCGTTGATAAGCCACGGGCGCACGGTGTAACTGCGCGCACCAGAACGATGC
>DASYHX010000309.1:0-3738 GCA_035998065.1 Pseudorhizobium sp. | reverse complement strand
GTCATGGTGATGTGCACTGCCCCCGCATCCGTTGCTTCGACCGTGTAGATCAAGCCAAGGCTGACAACATCACGGCCGAGTTCGGGGTCTATGACATCCTTCAATCCCGCTCTGATACGGTCGATCAGTGCCGAAATCTCCATGCTCATGGCGATGGCGCTTTCGGGCCGACACGGATCATGATGCGGTAGGTGGTCCCGGTCGCGTCGAAATTACCGACCCACTGGTGCCCCCGTTCGGTGAGCTCGGGATAAAGGAAGACCGGTTCGCGCGACAGCACCGCGAAGATCACCTCGCCGGGCTCCATTCGCTCCGCTTGCGCCAGCAGTTCCACCATGGGTTCTGGCGGGTCGAGGTCGGTGAGGTCGAGATCGACCGACGGATCTGGCCACAGATCGGGGGACGCAGCGTCAGGGGAGACGTCGACCGGGGTAACGTCCTGCTTGGGCACGAAACGAACCTCGAACTCGCCGCCGGAAAGCTCCTCCAGCTCGTAGCCGAAGCCACGCCGGTCCATCACGGAAAACAAGGGCTGCGGGCGGAAGGGTGCGAGCAGCTTCAGGCCCTGTCCCGGCTTGAGATCCTCCACCGCGCTCATGATCGCCTGGAAGGGTTCGCCCCCTGAGCGCAGGATCGGCCGGACGTCCAGTGTCTTGAAATCTGTCATCGATGTGAGCTCCTTTCGAGCGAGCCTGGCAGGAAGAGCGGCGGTGGTCGTTTGGCCTCCGGCTCGTCCTGTCCTGCATGAACATAGAACAGGTGACGGGTCCGGACGAGTTCGATGGAGAGGCCTATAGCTGCGATTGTCTGCGCCAGGGCCGCTACCTGGAAGGCGGAGGTCGCACCGAGCAACAAAGCCACCACCGCCGCAGCGACCGCCACGACATAAAGATAGAACCAGGCTGAACCCCTGCTTTCGCAGACGAGTTCCTGCACCTTGGGAACGGGTCTGCGCCCGAGAACGGGACCATAGCATTCCAGCCATGTCATGAAGGCGACGATCTTGTAGAGCTGGCCGAGCTCTAGGAGGGAGAGCCAGCCAAAGGTGATCAGATAAAGCAGGGCGCCGATTCGATCCTCAAGCTGACCCGTCAGCAACAGTAACAGGGAGAGCAGGATCGCAAGCATCAGGGCACCGACCGCCATGGCGCTGGTCATACTGTTGAGTTCCAGCGTCTTGCGCTTGCGCGCGCGGTAGATGGTCGCAACATCGTAGCCAAAGACCAAACCGGCTCCGGCGGCCAGCAGGATGGGCAGATATATCGACGCTGCTGCGTCGCGGCCGAAAGAAAGTGCGAGTGCGATGACACCGGCAGCCGCAATGCTAGAAGCGACAAGGGCGAGAACCATGCGGGTCGTTCGACGCTCTAGTTCCGGGGAAAGCAGGAACATTGTCAGCAGCCGATAGCTCACGCCAAAGGCACTGACACTCATCCAGCCGACGAGGCCGAAGAAGGCGTGCAGAGAAATCCCGCCCGGCAGGAGTGTGTGGAGTTGCTCGATATCCACCAGGCCAGAGAGTTCGAGAGCGAAGGCGAAGCCGAGAAGCGCCGTCGCGACAAGCGACAGAAGTCCAAGACCGACGAATCTTGCAGACAGCGACATCGTCTCTGCCCGCAACAGAGTGCCGCCGATCATGGCTGCGATCAGTCCAAAGCCGGCCGCCAGAAGCGTGGCGCCGGCTGGTAGCAGGACCGGCCCGTGATCAACGTAACCTGCAAGACGCAGAAAGCCGCAGCAAAGCAGCAGGAGACCGGCGATCAGCAGGATCAGGGCAGGGGCTGCAAGGCCGGGCCAGCGCAAGGGCGTTGCGGCAAGAACCGGCACGAATTGCAGCAGAGCTCCACAGAAGAGGAAACCCAGCCAGCCGACAGCGATGAGATGGACGATGACAAGAGTTTCCGGTGCCTCGACCGGCAGGACGGGGTAGCCAAAGCCTGCGGCAAGCAATACCTGGCCAAGGATCAGGAAGACCAGCGAGGCCGCAAAATAGGACAGGGTCCAACGCGAGATGGAGGCACCGGGCATGGGGAAAGCTCCCGTTCAGTGTCCGCAGCAGCAATCGCAGCCGGAACGTTGCGCACGCGTGATCTCCACGCGCCAGGTTTCAGGCCCCTGTTCCAGATATGTCCACTCGAACTCTTCGGGATAGCGGCTTGCGATCTGGTAGTGCAGCGGGCGCGGGTCATGGTCGCTTGCGACATGCATGGCACCACCCGGCAGCAGCGAGGTCAGGACGCCGAAGATTCGAGGATGGCGCTCTGCCGGTGGAAGGACGCGGACGTCGATCAGCGGAATTTCTGTAGCTGACATGTGTTTTTCCAAGGCCAGTTGATCAAAGGCGGAAAGATGGCCGGCTCTTTCCCAGCATCAGCTTTTGCCGATCCGGAGCCTCGCGACGTTGTGGCACAGCAAACAACGTCATCTTTGACGCGATATCCGAGCTGCGGTCCCGTTATTGACGTTCCTCAAAGAGGCCATGCATCGCGACCGCTATGAACATCTCAGCATTGAACAGGAAGGTATGAGATGTCCCAGGCGATTGTGGAGAAATACGGCGAGGCCCGGCTGCCCCGCTACACCAGCTATCCGACCGCGCCCAACTTCAGTCCGGAGGTCGTGCCCGGAACCTATGCATCATGGTTGAAGGAAATTCCGGCGAATCGAGCGACATCCCTTTACCTCCACATCCCCTTCTGCCGATCCATGTGCTGGTACTGCGGGTGCCACACAACGATCACCGAAAAGGACAAGCCGATCCTCGACTACCTCGAGGTGCTGCATCGGGAGATCGATCTGATCGCCAAAACCCGGGGCGCCAGCTTCAATGTGGGCGAGATCCATTTCGGTGGCGGCACGCCGACCATCATCCAGCCGGAGGAATTCATCCAGCTGATGCAGGCGCTCCGGTCGGAGCTCGGTTTCGCGCCGCAGGTGAACATGGCCGTTGAGATTGACCCGCGCCGGCTGCAGCCGGAAATGGCGGCAGCACTCGGTCAGGCCGGCGTGACGCGTGCCAGCCTTGGCGTTCAGAGCTTCGATCCGAAGGTGCAGAAGGCGATCAATCGCATTCAGACGGCGGAAACCACGCTTGCCGCGGTGGAGGGTCTTCGGGCGAACGGCATTGATGCCATCAATTTCGACCTCATCTACGGCCTCCCGCATCAGACTGTTGCGTCCTGCGTCGAGACGGTAGATCTGGCAGTGGCCATGCGCCCTGAGCGTTTCGCGGTGTTCGGCTACGCCCATATCCCAAGCTTCAAGAAGCACCAGCGGCTGATCGACGAAAACGCGCTTCCCGATGCGGCAGGACGCCACGCCCAGGCGCAGGCGATTGCCGAACGACTGGTGGAAGCAGGCTACCGACAGATCGGCCTCGATCACTTCGCGCTGCCGGAAGACGAACTGGCGGTCGCGCAGCGGGAAGGCCGGCTTCACCGCAATTTCCAGGGTTATACCACAGACGCCTGCGAAACCTTGGTCGGCCTCGGCGCGTCCTCGATCGGCAAGTTCCAGCAGGGCTACCACCAGAACGAGGTTCCTCCGGGCCTTTACGCAAGCCGCGTTTCCTCCGGCGAACTGCCAACCGTAAAAACCTACCACCTGACGGCGGAGGATCGACTCAGGGCTGAGGTCATTGAACGGCTGATGTGCGACTTCCAGGTCGATATTGCAGCAGTCGCCGCAGCGCACGGGTTCGATCCTGATCTTCTGCTCACTCATAATGAGGCGCTGGAG
>DASYHX010000304.1:0-7788 GCA_035998065.1 Pseudorhizobium sp. | reverse complement strand
GGTCGCTATGCCGAACGAGCCATCTGGGGCGCGAAAGCCGGA
The DNA here is from genome assembly GCA_035998065.1 of Pseudorhizobium sp. GTDB lineage: Bacteria > Pseudomonadota > Alphaproteobacteria > Rhizobiales > Rhizobiaceae > Neorhizobium. The sequence continues at coordinate 7,746 of DASYHX010000304.1, read as the reverse complement.
CGCATAGATGGCATCCGTCTGCTCGAGAGCCCGCAACGATTGCGGTGAGAGTGCCGCCGCAAAGGTAATGCCGGCGGCCTTCATGAAGCTGCGGCGGTCGATCAATCCGCTCCGCCAGGTCATGGTCAGTCTCCGTCGGAAAAGGAGAAGCCGGAGGTCAGGCCGATTGCGCCGCCGTAGTGGTCATTGAGCCGGGTGATAAGGTCGCGTCCGTTGAGGAGAAGGAAGTCGAGCTTCTGGCGCTGCCCTTCGTCGGTCACCGCCGCCTCGATGTCGCTGTTCATCTCTGTGCTGACGCGCAGCATAGACTTGAGCACGAAGTCGGCGGACGTTACGATGGAGGTCTGGTCCTCGGGCAGAAGCGTAACCATGTCGGATACGTGAAGAAGATCCCGCAGTCCTTGGAGATTGCCCTCGACCATCGTCCAGGTGTTTCCGGAGCGCCAGAAGATCGCCTGCTTTGGAAAGGCGACACTGTCTTCGCCCTTGTAGAAGGTCTCGATGCGCTGGTCGCGCACCATCTCGGCGCCGTGCACGAGGATGCCGAGCAGCGCCGTCAGTGCTTCCTGTTGCGTGCGAAACAGCGGGTTGTCCGGGCCGGGCTCCTTCCAGTCCTGCTGGATCCCTTCCGGGTCTTCCCACAGCGACTCGAGTTCGGCAGCGACCTGCTCGACATTATCGGCGACCGCGCGACCGTAGTGGCAGCGGAAGGTGGCAGGCGCCTCGGCCATTTCTTCCGAGCCGGTTCCGGCGAGGACAAATTCCAAGGCGCCGAAGCCTTGGATCGCGACGCTCTTTCCGGACAGCCCGCCGGGTGCAGTCACCCTCTCGTCCGGCTTCGCCAGCAGTCCCTGCACCTGCTTTAGCCCGGTACTCTTACGGTCGGGATAGAACAAGATCCGTTCAAAGCGGTTTTCTTCGATTGCCGGTACGGTGCGGACAATCTCAATCTTCGCCCACGCCTTGCCCGCTGCCGCGAAGGCTTCTCGCGCTTCAGTAAGCGCGTCCTCAGACGGTTGTTCGCAGAGGGCATCCATCTCCTGCGCCAGCGCGCCGGCGCTTGCGTGGAAATCTCGGTAGCCGGGGCGGATGAAGTCGTCGACGGCCTTGACGATCACGCTGTGGATCTCGGCGTCCTCCGGCATTTCCGACAGCAGGGTCTCTTCCTGCGCATAGGCTGTAGCGGATGTCAGGATGGCGGCAAGGCCTGCGCCAATCAGGATTTTTAGCATCACAGCGACTCCAGGAATGCGATGAGGGCGGTGCGGTCGCCTCGTCCGAGCGAGGCGAAGGCGTTGCGCGCCGCCTGAGCCTCGCCCCCGTGCCAGAGGATGGCTTCAGTGAGATTTCGGGCGCGGCCGTCGTGCAGAAAGAAGGTGTGCTCATTGACGTTTTGGGTCAGGCCGATGCCCCAGAGCGGCTGCGTGCGCCATTCCCGCCCGTCTGCCACGCCAACCTTTTGGCCGTCCGCCAGCCCTTCGCCCATGTCGTGCAGCAGGAAGTCGGAATAGGGCCAGATCAACTGGAAGCTATGTGCCTTGTTTTCCGCATCCCGACGCGTGACGAATTTCGGCGTGTGGCAGGAGACGCAGCCCGACTGGTAGAACAACTCCTTGCCCTTCAGTATCTTGGCGTCGCCGGGATCGCGGCGGGCAGGCACCGCGAGGTTCTCCGAATAGAAGGTTACCAGTTCGAGCACCGGATCCGGCGCTTCGGTCGCGCCCAGCCGTTCCTGCACGCCGGTCGGGCGGTCGAGACACGTCCGCTGGCTGCTCGTGCAGTCGCCCTGGTCGAAGGGTGCATCCGGATTGGAGATGCCCATGTCGCCGACGAAGGCCGATGCAGACTGGTCGCGAACAGTTGCATTTTCTGCCTTGTAGCCGAAGCGCCCGAGCTTTAACTCCCGTGACCGGAGGTCGCGCACGAGAGCGGCCTTGCCGGAAATGCCGTCTCCGTCCGCATCATCGGGATCGGCCTTTGCCAGGATGTCCGCTTCGTGGATCGCCTGAATAATACCCATGCCGATCATCGGCGGCGCCACGCGCGGCGACAGGGTGACGTCCGGCTCCAGCGGGCCGTAGCTCAAGCCTTCGACGGAATAGATCGGCTTGCGCAGCGACACAACCTCGCCATCGCCGAGCGTGACCGGCACCTCTTCATAGGCAATCTTCATCGTGCCTTCGGAAGCGAGTCCCGGAACGGCTAGCTCCTGAAGCTGTTTGCCATAGGTGATGTCGGGGAAGTTCAGCGCCTCGTGGCGGGCAAGGATTTGCTGCTCCTTCGCATCCCGCGCATCGCGTGCAAGGCGCAGGAACATGGAAGTGTTGTCAGCGGTCCCTTCCGGCGGATGGCCGCGCCCGTCCTTCAGGTGGCAGCTTTGGCAGGCGCGCGCATTAAACAGTGGGCCGAGCCCGTCGGACGCCTGTGTCGAGGAGGGCGACGAGACCCAAAGCTTGCGGAACAGCGCATTGCCGAGCTTGAAGGTCTCTTCTTCAGCGAAGGTGATGTTGGCGGAGAAATGCGAGAAGGCGTCCCCGTTGACGATGGCTTTTGAGGTCGCCGCGCCGCCCTGCATGGTCTCGAAGTTTTCGGCCTTGGAGAAGTCCTGCGTCGGTCGCGTAACACCGGCGACCCGCTTCTTGTCCTTCGGCGAAAGGTCAGTCCGCTCGGTCGGGAAGTTCGGGCTTTCGCCTATCGCCATCAGCGGAGTCAGAAGGAGAGCGCCCGACAGAATCGGCAGGAGAAAGATTATGTGTCTGGGCGCTCTCATGGATGTCGAGCCGCAGGGGTCTGCGGCTCCCTCAGGTCTTATTGGAATACGGCGTCAGGATTATCGAGGCTGTCGGAACCTTCAAGCTCGATTGCGCCAAGATCCAGCGACGCAATGACGCGCTCGAAGGAGCGGGTCTGATCGATGAGGCCGTCTATGGCAGCCTGGACGGCGGCATTGCCTTCCGCATTACCTTCGCCAATCATCTGGTCGTAGGCCTCTCCGCCTTCGGCACGGTCTGCCATGGCATTCATGGCGGAAAGCGTCGCATCCAGCTTGCCCTGCACTTCCTTGTCGAGTGCCGCATCTTTTTCGGCAACAAGATCGGATACCGACGGGCCGGTCATCGTGGTGCCGTCAACGCGGGTGTACTCGCCCGTATAGGCCGACTGGATGCCGATCGCATCGTTGAGATGCGATGCATGCGTGTTGTCGGAGAAGCAGTCGTGCTCTTCTTCCGGATCGTGCAGGAGAAGGCCGAGTTTCATGCGTTCGCCGGCGAGCTCTCCGTAGGAAAGCGAACCCATGCCGGTCAGGATGGCGCGAACGCCTGCCTGCGGATCGGACGTGACGGCCTTCGCCGCATCGCCTTCCGGCGCCCAAGCGGCAACCATCTCTTCGAGATCCGAGACCAGCAGTTCGGAGGCAGCCTTCAGATAGGCGGCGCGGCGGTCGCAATTGCCGTTAGTGCAATTGGATGTGTCAAAGTCGGTATAGGCACGGTTGCCGGCGCCGGCTTCAGTGCCGTTCAGATCCTGACCCCAGAGAAGGAACTCTATGGCGTGGTAACCGGTCGCGACGTTTGCCTCGATCTCGCCTGCCTCGTGCAGACTGCGCAGCAGGTCGGGGTTGATGTTGCTGGCGTCGACTTCTTCGCCGTTCACGCTGAGCTTCTGGTTGGCGATCACATTGGCGACGTAGAGCGCATTGCTGTCGCTTTCGGTGCCGTAAGAGGGGTCAACGTAGTCGATCAGACCCTCATCGAGCGGCCAGGCATTCACCCGCCCTTCCCATTCGTCGACGATGGGGTTGCCGAAGCGGTAGACTTCCGTCTGCTGATAGGGAATACGCGCGGCGATCCATGCTTCGCGAGCCGCCGTAAGCGTGTCTTCACTCGGGTTCTTGATCAGCGCGTCAATCGCGGAATCCAGAGTCTTGGCCGTGGTCAGCGCGTCTTCATACTTGGCATGTGCCAGTTCCGCGTAATGCTCGACAACGGCAGCCGGCTCAGTAGCTGCGGCAGCGGTCACGGGGAAGGCCGCGGAGGCGGCCAGAAGCGCGAATGTTGCGCCAAAAAGTGTCTTGCGGATCATCGTCCCTCCTTCGGCAGCCTCGTCCCTCGGCTGCACGGACCCTGAATGACCCATGTGAAAACTTGTGTCAAATCTTCTAGTTTAGAACAGTTTGAAACGACCACATGGAATTGAAGATCGTCAAGTCACTGAAGCGCCTTCCTCAGGCGGCTGAAGAAGAAGCCGTCCGTGCCGGTGCTGGCAGGGGTCAGGGTCACGGAGCGGTCGTCGCGCGTAACGGGGCGAGAAGCGCCCTCTCCGAACAGGCTTTTCCAGGTCTCTGACACCGGTTCCGCCGAAAACTGCGGGTTTTCGCTGCAGAAGCGCTCAATTTGTCGATCGTTCTCCTCAGGCAGGACTGAGCAGGTGATATAAGCGAGGCTGCCACCCGGCTCGACGAAGGCGGCGGCTTCCGCCAGCGCCTCCTGCTGCTGGGCGACCCGCTCGTCGAGATTCTTCTGGGTCAGCCGCCACTTCGTATCCGGGCGCCGCCGCCAGGTGCCGGTCCCGGTGCAGGGAGCGTCCACCAGCACCACATCCAGCTTGCCCTTGAGCGCGTCCAGCTGCCGCACATCATCATGTACCTGGACGTTTCGCGTACCGGCACGGCGAAGGCGCTCGATGATCGGTGCCAGCCGCTTCCGGTCGGCGTCATAGGCGTGCACCTGGCCCTTGTTGTTCATTGCTGCGGCCATGGCGAGCGTCTTGCCACCGCCGCCGGCGCAGAAATCCAGCACCTGGTCATGCTCCTGCGCATGGGCGAGGTCGGCAACAATCTGCGAGCCTTCGTCCTGGACCTCGAACCAGCCCTTTTGAAAGGACAGTTCGGCGGTGACATTCGGAAGCCGCGATGCGCCTTCACCGGCAGGGATACGCACACCATGCCGCGCGATCGGCGCAGGCGCGGCACCGGATCGCTCCAGCGCCTTCACGACCTTGTCACGCGACGCCTTCAGCGTATTTGCGCGCAGGTCGAGGGTTGGGCGTTCTGCCAGCGCCTTGGCCTCCGAAAGCCATTCGTCGCCGAAAGCAGCTTCGAAAGACGGCTGGATCCAGTCCGGAATATCGCCCTGCACGTGAAGCGGCGCCTCTTCGAGGCGTCTGTACGAGAGTGCAGAGAGACTTTTAGTGCCAAGCGGCTGCGGTGCGAAGCGGTCGCCTTCAAACTCGACGGCGAGTGCATCCGGGGACAACCCCCACTGTCGAAGCAGGACGGCATAGGCGAGAGCTGCGGCGCTGTCGTCATCCATCATCCAGGCGTGGGAAAGGCGCATCCGAAGCGCATCGTAGACGATATTGCCGATCGCGGCCCGATCACCGGAGCCGGCAAAACGGTGCGCCAAGCCCCAGTCCTTCAGAGCATCTGCAACGGGACGCCTGCGCTCCTCGATGTCTTTCAGAACATCAATGGCTCCGCTCAGCCGTCCGCCCAGTCGCATGTCGCTCTCCGTCTCGGTTGAACCCGTTCGAGCGGGTCCTAACGGGGATATGGCTCAAGAGCAAGCGATGCTTCGGCAGCTCAGCCGTCCTTCAGTCCGCGACCCGCGACCTTCTGGTTGCCGGCGTCGACAATCTGGTAGCAGACCTGAGCAGTGCCGGAGCGGACCATGCCGATATCCTGCGCGGCAGCTTTCGAGACGTCGATGATGCGACCCTTGATGAACGGCCCGCGATCGTTGATGCGCACGACGACGCTCTTGCCGTTCCGCTTGTTAGTGACCTTTACCTTCGTGCCGAATGGCAGCGAACGGTGAGCGGCAGTCAACTTCGCCGGGTTCATACGCTCGCCGGAAGCGGTCTTGGAAGTCAGCGCATACCAGGAGGCGTGGCCACAACCTGGTGCGGCCTGAGCCGATGCAGAACCGAGCATGGCAAAAGCAGCGATGGTGGCCGCAGCGAGAGTGGTGCGTCGAAACGTTTTCAAGTGTGTGGTCCCCGTCAGTGGTGCTGCACGTGGCGTGCAAGACGGTTAAGCAGGGCGAAAATTGGCAAAAAAGTGCGCCAGGACATCACGGAATGTTACATTATGTAATATTTGCGGATGCATAAATAGCTATGCCAACTCGCCTCACCTTGTGGGAAACGCGAAATATTATTGTTTTTAAGGGGTAAATTAGAAAAGGCGTTGCGCTCGTTGTGAGGAGGGCGAGTGATCACAAAATCCGCGAAAATAATTTTGTTGCAAAATGATTTCCAGGCGTTCCACACGCCAAAATTTGGCGTCTTTGTGGCAGGCGGCAGTCATTGAATCTGACGAAGTGACTTTTGGATGAATTTTTCATCCAACTCAGCGATCGGTTCGCCCGCTCCATTCGCCGCTGCTCCAGAGCTGTTGCAGAGACTTACGGTACTCGGGAAAGCGGAAGGCGAAGCCTAGCTCGCGAATCTTTCGGTTGGAGACCTTCTTGTTGGCGCTGTAGAAGGAGCGGGCCATCGGCGTCATATCCGCCGTCTCGAAGGGTTGCTCCGGGGGCGGCGCAACACCCATAAGCCGGGCGGCTTCGGCGATAACGTCCTGGGGCGGCGCCGGCTCGTCATCGGTGATGTTGAAGACGCCCGAATGAGTTCCTTGGGCAAGGAACAGCGTCGCGGCTGCGATGTCCTCGACGCGGATGCGGTTGAAGACCTGCTCCTTCTTCACGATGCGCTTGGCGGTGCCCTTGTCCAGGTTGACGAAAGCATTGCGGCCGGGACCGTAGATGCCGGCAAGGCGCAGGATTGCCAAGGGCACGTCCATGGCCTCTCCGTGCGACAGCCATGTCTTTTCGGCGTCTATTCTTTCCTGCGAGCGCCCGGGCGAGGGGTGGCATTCGCCGTCCTCGTCCACCCAACCCCCGCCTTGGTCGCCATAGACGCCGACGGTCGAAAGGTAACCGATCCATTCAAGCTTCGGACAGAGATTACGCAGCTGCCCCCCTGCCAGGGCCAGCAGAGGATCGCCATTGGTCCCGGGCGGGACCGATTGGACCAGATGCGTCACCTGAGCCAGCCACGCCGCGAGTTCGTCTGCGATTCCTGTCCCGTCGAAGACGAAGGCGGCGATGCCTTCGTCTGCGAGCGCGTTAGCATTGTCCAGAGTCCGCGTGGTGCCGGCGACACCCGCACCCATGCCACGCGCGGATCGGGCGATTGCGGTGCCCGAATAGCCGCATCCGAAAATCATCAGCTGCATCACGCCACTCCTGCCAAACGCCATTCCTCCAGAACCTCTGCATCATCCTCTTCGCGCCGCGTCGCTGCAAAGCGCTCGAATTCTTCCGGTCGCATCAGCCGCCTCAACGCCCAGACCGCCATCCCTCGCACCGTAGGTGACGGGTCGCGGGACAGCGTCAGGCACGGCTCGATCAGCGTGGCATCCTGGGAATTGCCCGCAGCGATCAGGACATTTCGCACGAAACGGTCACGCCCAATGCGCTTTACGGGCGAGCCGCTGAAGAAGGCGCGGAAGGCTGCATCGTCGAGACTCAGGAGGAAGGAGAGCGACGGCTCTTTCAAATCCTCGCGCGCCTTCAGCTTCATCTCTGAGGCGCTGACGGCGAACTTGTTCCAAGGGCAGGCGGCTAGACAGTCGTCGCAACCATAGATGCGGTTTCCGATCAGCGGTCGCAGGTCCGGGTCGATGGGTCCCTTGTGCTCGATGGTCAGGTAGGAGATGCAGCGCCGCGCATCCAGCCGGTAGGGCGC
>DASYHX010000253.1:0-4668 GCA_035998065.1 Pseudorhizobium sp. | reverse complement strand
GGCCCCGGCGCTGGTGCTGGCGATAGCAATAGCCCCGGCGGTATTAACGACAATCGCCCCGGCGCTAGCGATGGCAACGACATCGGTACCAACAACGGCAATGGGCCCGGCGCCAATAACGGTGGCACCGGTGCCAATGGCAATCGCCCCGGTGGCAACAATGGTCAGGGCTGAGGGCGCAACAATGCTGGGGAGCAAGGCTAGTTCCGAATGACCCTGCCTAAGGTCTAGGGTCGGCGGGTTCTCACCTCAACCAGGTTCGGCGCCATTGAGAAGGTTGTTGCGGGCGGAAAGCTCGATCCACGACTGGTGGTTGAATTGCCGGCAATGATGTGCCCAATTCGCCCAGAGGCGGGTGAGGTCCCCTTGTTGCCCATGACCGCGATCTGTACCGCACGCGCAGCATGTCCTGCTGCTGCCTCCATGTTCAGCGGTCTAGCAGTCCGAGGCCTCTTGCTCGAAACAGGCGCGCCGTGAGCCTGGCCCTTTGATGGGCCGCTTCATCAGCGGGCCATGGGGGTGCTCCTGGGTGACTGTACCGTGTTGCCCGCACGCATCGGTGTGGCCGTGAAGATCATGCCTGGTCACCACCAGTGGGGCCGACAATCAGCGTTATCGAACATGCACAGGACAAAACTTCCCTCTAGAGATTTACATTCGACATCTAAGATCAACAAGTTCAGACCTATTTCAATGAAGCGAGCTGAACACGAACAGGGCGAGTTGGAACGGCCGCCATGTTTCCGGTGGGCTAAGACCGGTGCTGATACGTGGAACCTCTATTAATCAAGGACGAGCGAGGCCGGTGACGGCGATACCGCCTGGACCTGAGTTGATCAGGATCTCTCGTTCGGCAGCAATGGCGTGATGGAGGAATCCACGACCGAGGCCTCGTCCCCGACAGCACTCAACGGGTGGCAAGACCCGACTGGGTAGCGTCAGCAAGTTGGGACTCAAACCGACGTCCGCAAGCTTCTCTTTGCCGGGGCCATGAGCCTGATCCGCTGGATAATGCGCAAGGGCGTGTTACCGACAACTGGCTGGGATTCTGGGCCGAAAGCCTCGAATAGTCGCGGCCGTCGCGCTCGCCAACCCTTCCTTGGAAGGCATAGCGGTGATGCCTAGGGCGGCAAGCCTTGATGGGAAGATCGACTGACGGGACGATGCGGAAGGACTTCAATGTTCAGGATGGGGTAAACCAGTCCCGGCGTTCGAGCACCAAGCTCTCTGAACCGATGTGGTCGCCGTTCTTTGAACGGATCCCGGCCCCTGGCCAATCAGGCCACATCGAGAGGCCTGACCTACGACCGGTAGAACGCCTTAGTCGCAAACAGCCGTGAAAATCTTCCTGCCAAAGCGGCGGCATCCACACACGCACCGGAAACCCGGAGGCTCTCTAGTTTGAGTTATGCGGCTATGGCCGGTTGTTCGGGTTGTGGCGTCGTAATTTGCCTCAGCCTCGGCTGGCGGGATGTTGCCGATTGGTTCGAACGGGCGCCGATTGTTGAACCAGTCGACCCATTCGAGAGTGGCAAACTCCACGGCCTCGAAGCTGCGCCAATGGATGACCTCCGCCTTGTGAAGGCCGGTGATGGTCTCGGCCAAAGCGTTGTCATAGGAGTCGCTAACGCTACCGACTGAGGGCTCGATCCCGGCCTCGGCTAAGCGTTTGGTGTACTTAATGGGCACGTATTTTGGTTGAGGACCTCTGCAGGCGTACGCCAGGCCAGTGTCGGTGTTTTCAATGCTACCGCGCTGCCAGGAGCTTTGAGAGATCACATAAATAGAAGTCGAGGCCAGTGTCGATCCGGAGTTATCAGCGTTGGTGTCACGGGCGGCTTCAGCACTATGCCCGGCAAGTGCCGGGCCATTTCTGAGAAACTTGTCCTTCCCGTGGCATTCCACGCGCGGCAGATGGAAGAGCATCGTGAATCATGTCTTACGCTCAACCAAATTGCCGATCGCCGAACTGCCAAGACCAAGACTGAGATCAGCTTCCCAGTCGCCCGGAACCGCCCTCACTTGTAGTGGATGTAGGTTAAGCATCATCGGCAGGGTTGCTGTGGCTCATCACATGGTGCGGTCACGCCATCGCCGCGATCCGGAACAAACCTTGTCAGCTGCTCAAGTGGAGCACCTGGAATGGACTGGCTGACAAAAGCGAAGAGTTCTTCACGGGCTCGGTTCTCATTACGTTCCCCTAAAGCCCGGCCAAGCATTTCCAGCGCCTCATGAACATCCTTTGAGGACACCCGAGCGCGCGCCCTGAGGATCTTAGGATGCGATGTTGGCTCGGCATTGGCAGGATCATAGAACAGCTCCTCGAACATCTTTTCGCCGGGCCGCGTACCAACGTGTACAATCTCGATGTCGCCGTTGGGATTTGTCTCGTCTTTGACGGTGTGTCCGGCCAATTGAATCATGTTTCGCGCGAGATCGACAATCCGAACGGGCTGTCCCATCTCGAGCAGGAAAACGTCACCGCCCTCCGCCAAGGCTCCCGCCTGCATGATCAACTCCGCCGCTTCGTGAATGGACATGAAGTATCGGGTCATTTTGGGATCGGTTATGGTGACTGGCCCCCCCTTGGCGATCTGTTCCTCAAACAGAGGTACCACCGAGCCATTTGATCCTAGTACATTCCCAAAACGCACCGCGCAGAAGCGCTGACCCGTGCGGTCCTCAACCGCTCGGGCAGCATAGTGGCGCATGATAAACTCGGCCCACCTCTTTGTCGCCCCCATGACGTTAGTGGGACGGACCGCCTTGTCCGAAGAGATCAGCACGAAGTTACGAACTCCAAGGCGGAATGCCGTCTCGGTGACCCGAAGTGAACCGAAGACATTGTTTCGAATACCCTCAAGCGCATTAGCTTCGACGAGCGGCACGTGCTTGTGCGCCGCCGCGTGAAGGACGACATCGATTCCGTGCTCCCGAATAGCGCCTCCGAAGGCTTCTACGTCGTGAATGGAGGCAAGAATCGGGATCACGGGGCTGGTTGTTTGCTCCAGCAGCTGGCGATGCACCGAGTAAAGCGCATATTCATTCTGCTCGTAGAGCACTAGAATTCTGGGAGAGGAGCGTGCGATCAGCCGGCACAACTCCGACCCGATGGATCCCCCTGCCCCAGTGACGAGCAGCGAACGACCGCGGACCATGTCGGCCAGCAGTTCCCCATCGGGGGGAATCGAGGATCGACCCAGCAGCTCATCTATGTCGATTTCCCGAAGCTGGTTGAGTAGATACTTGCCAGTCAGCAGGTCGGCGATGTGCGGAAGTGTGCGAATACGAATGGGGTGACGGCTGAGCTTTGCCACGATGGCGCGGCGCTCGTCGGGACTGATCGAAGGCATGGAAAGAATGACTTCGCGGATGCCGTAATTGGCAATGAGTGCGGGTAGGTACTCAGGCGCATACACACGCAGGCCGGCTACATCTCGTCCCTGCAATGCCGGATCATCGTCCAGAAAACCCGCTATAAGCCGATGGCTTTGTGAGCGCAGAGCCGCTGAGAGTTGCGAGCCGGCTTCGCCGGCTCCATATATCAGGATCTGGGCGTCGGCGAGCTGCTCACCCCTCGGCGTCCAGATCAAGTGCTTGGCCGCAAAGCGGCTGCCAATGACCGCCCCTCCCCCAACCATCCAGTAGAACAGCGGCACTGAACGGGGAACGACGCCATTGCCTGCAGCCTCTGCTAGAAACACCAGCAGCACCCAGGCCAAGGTCGAAAGAGTAATCGCTTGGAGCATCGTCCAGATGGCGCGCTCGGGCAGATAGCGAATGACGGCGCGGTATAGTCCGAGGCGCACAAAGATTGGTACAGCAAGGAGGGGAGCTGCTGCGATCAGCAGCCATTGCTGCGCCCGTGGTGCGAAGAAGTCCCCGTAACGCAGCGCATAGCTCAGCCACACTGCAGTGGAAAGCGCGACACAATCAAAGCCGATCAACAGCGCACGCTTCATCGGGCGCGGCAGCGCGGCCGGCCAGTTCCGCATTCTTTTCATCATCGAAGTGCCATGGGACTCGCCCTGTGCTTGTGTTTACCGGTCGAGCGGCGACCACGGCGGTTATTAGCGCGCGTCACCTCCTAATGAAAGGCTCCGCCAGCCTCGGTGCAGTGGCACGGGGCCGACGCTGAGGAATCAGCGGTGTTCTTCCTTTGCATTGCCCCTCCAGACATCATCCACGAGGGCCGATGGCTATGCCGGCTACTACCGGTTGGTCGCGCCCGGTTGCGCCGGATCGGATATCCAGCTCTCTTGCTGTGATGGCGGCCCAGCCTCGTCGAGCTCAAGGGCTACGGCACCGTGCCCGCGATCACCGACTTTCTGCCCGACATTGCCATCGCTCCGAACTACTTCGGCCTATTTGTCCCAGCCGACGCGCCGGGGGAAGTGCTCTCAATGCGGCAGGGGAACCTGAGGATAGCCGAACAGCTGCTGCTGCAGATTGGTGTCGACGACCCAGGCGCGCTCCTGCTCAATGCCCTCGAAAAGAGCTCCTTGTCCAGCACCATCGAGAATTGCGGGGCCAGCGATCGGACGAGACCAGTTCGGGGCCTGAGAGGTTGAGCCGGATCATCGGTGTGGCCCGCCTCTCTGAGCTGGGCGTGCGTGGGAAGCTACACTGCCTGGCCGTGCGACCGTCTGGACGCTGAGGATTTCCTCG
>DASYHX010000249.1:0-7269 GCA_035998065.1 Pseudorhizobium sp. | reverse complement strand
CACGATGCGGATCTTGTCCTCGGCCGAAAAGTGGCGCCGGGTCTGTCGGCGGATGTCCTTCACTACCCGCTCTGCTGGGGCCTTGGCGGGCGATTTTACATTGGAGGATCTGGGCTTCATCTTCGTTCCTTCGTCACTACGGCGAAGCCCAGATCCTCCTTAAATCACAACCTCAAATCTGTGCCATTGGTGCTGACGGCGGACACCCTTTTGCGAGCGCGGAAGTGCAGCCGATCAAGGATATTTCTCTGCTCCGTTGAGTTCACCAGTATGAGAGGAACATATTAGGCGGGAATCACGCATGGGTGATGATGTCGAAGCGCTGACGCTCATGGCGGAGGAAATTTCGCTGCTCCGCGACCTTTCCACGCAGGGTAAAAGCGATCCGAGCTGGATCCTGGTCCGAGCCTGCGCAGATCATATGTCTGAGATCATGGATCATTTTGCCGGTACCCAATGGCATTTGAGTGGCGAAATGCCCTGGTGGCGCACATTCCAGAAAAAGCCCTGACCCTGTCCTGATCTGGAGCCGCAGAGCAGGGAAGCCTGGTTTGTAAGGTCAGGGATATAATGTCCGCGCATTGGGTTGTTGCAAGACTGCGCTCGGCAGCCGCTCCAAGATTCGTGAGGCCCAATGGCTCGCTCGCATCAGACCCATTTTGTGAAGATCCATCCCACCCAATCCATTGCCCTGAACAATGAACATGACAAGGCCTCACGGAGCGAGCTTGCCCGCAGGATTGCCCGGCTCGGCGAGGCAAGTTTTGTCGATCATGACATGTCGGGCGACCAACAGCTTTCAAGCGGCCAGCCGGACACACTCTTCATTCCGACCGGCACGATCGATCTCTCGACGGCAAGAAAACTGGGCATTCAGACTGAGAGCCAGATCTACGGTGGCGTCGTGCCGTTTCCCTTTGTCGGGAGCAAGGTCATCACGCATTCGGCCTACGGGGACGCCCCTGCAATCCCGGCCGGATGGCGCGCTGAACTTGGCTCGGCTCTTGCTCCTCACGTTCTTGCGGGCTGGTCGGCCTTCACTCTCGATGCGGTTCGCGCTGCCGCTGTTGATATGCTCGGGCATACGTCGATCCGCCTGAAGGAGGTCGAGGCCACTGCCGGACTAGGCCAGTTCGTCGCGACGTCGGTCAAGGAACTGGACGAAGCGATGGCCCAACTCGACGAGGCTGCCATTTCGAAGCATGGCGTGGTGATCGAGGAAAATCTCGATGACGTTGTCACCTACAGCGTCGGTACGACGCGCCTTTTTGGTGAGGTGATTTCCTATTGGGGCACGCAGCGGCTCACCACCAACAACAGTGGCGCGACTGTCTATGGCGGTTCCACCCTTCATGTCGTCAAGGGCGGTCTGGAGCGGCTTGCGAACCTGGGTCTGGCTGACGAACTGCAGCAGGGGATCGATAAAGCAATCGGCTATGGCGCTATCGTCTCACGATTCTATCCGGATTTGCTGGCGTCTCGCCGCAATTACGATGTCGCCGCCGGCGTCAATTCCTACGGCGAACGTCGCATCGGCGTGCTCGAGCAGAGTTGGCGTGCCGGCGGCGCGAGCGGCGCTGAGATCGCGGCGTTCGAAGCCCTGGCGCGTGATCCTGGCCGCTCGGCTGTGACATGCATGACGATGGAGATTTATGGCGAGGTCGATGCCGCTCCGGACGGCAGCATTGTCTATTATAGCGGTGTCGACCCCGTGGCAGGACCGATGACAAAATATGCAATGGAGCTGGAATGACAGGCAGTCAGCTATCCTTTGACGTCGAGGGCGAAAGCCTGGGGGCAACCTTGTTGTCGCCCGACAAGCTGGTCCCTGGCATTCTCTTCATTCATGGATGGGGCGGTTCGCGCGAACAGGACATGGTGAGAGCCGAAGAGATCGCCCAATTGGGCTGCATCTGCTTCACCTTTGACCTGCGAGGCCATGCCAGACATGCCGAAGAGCGCAATGTCGTGACCCGGTCGCACGGTCTTGCAGATGTTACGGCGGCCTATGATTATCTCGTCAGGCAGGAGCAGGTCGATCCATCGGCAATTGCGGTTGTTGGCACCAGCTATGGCGGCTATCTCGCGGCATTGTTGACTGCGGCTCGCCCGGTCAACTGGTTGGCGCTTCGTGTTCCTGCGCTCTATCCTGACGAACATTGGGATGTGCCCAAGGCGAAGCTCGACCGCGATCTCATCAATGCCTATCGGGCACACTTTCGAACGGGTCGGGAAGACAAGGCTTTGGCCGCTTGCGAGCGCTTTGCCGGCGATGTTCTGATCGTTGAATCGGAACATGACGATTATGTGCCGCACGCGACCATCAGCTCCTATATGTCGGCGTTCCACAACAGCAATTCGCTGAGCTATCGCATTCTAAAAGGCGCTGATCATTCGCTGCGGGATGAAGGCGGCCGACGGGCCTACAATCAGTTGCTGCTCACCTGGATAGAGGAGATGGTCCGGGGCGGCCGCCGCCCGTCACCGTCCGGCGCCCAGGCAGTGGAAAATTTGCCATCGCAGGCGAGGAAGCTTGCACAAGGCTGATCCCGTCCAGGCGGATGCGTTCTTGTAGCGACGCTTTCGCTGGGGTGGCCCGTTATTCCTGTTCGTGCGTTGATGCCGCAACAATAGGAGTAGATGGCCATGTCCATGTCGCTTGAAGATCTGTCGCGCAAGATGAAGGAGATCGATTTCGCGATGCTTGCCACCCATACGGGCGGCGGCGCGATCGGATCGCGTCCGATGAGCAACAACCGCGAGGTCGACTATGACGGTAGCGCCTGGTTTTTCACGGAAGAGACCACGCTCATGGTGTCCGATATCAAGGCCGATCCCGCAGTCAATCTAACCTATCAGGGTAAATCGGGCTTGTTGGGACAACGCCCCTTCTTTCTGGCGGTGGAAGGGACAGCCATGCTCATCCGCGACAAGGACCAGTTTGAAGCGCATTGGACGAAAGGCCTGGAACGGTGGTGGCCGCAGGGCACGCAGACGCCTGGCCTTGTCCTGATCCAGGTGATCGGCGAGCGCGCGCATTATTGGGATGGCGAAGAGGAAGGTGAGCTATTGCTGGGGGGCGCTCACTGATGGCATCGGATGAAAAGCCCTCGCCGCGCGGCTAGGAAATGCCGGCGCATTCATTTGTGGCGTCATCATCGCCCTGTTCATCATCATATTGGTGGCGAGGAATGTCTGGCATGGCGAGGAACTTGAGCAGGATCAGGTCACCGGTAACAACGTCGCGACCGAGCATACCGGCCCATCCTATAAGCAGCAGCCTTGAACCGCACAGGTTTCAGCGGAGCCTGGAAGCTGGCCATGTTCGAAGGAGCCTAGCTACTGTCCGCCTGCAGCGACATGAGAGCCTGAATGATCGCCAGATGGATCAGTCCTTGCGGGCCGTCTTCAAGGTCGCCAAGTTCGGCGAGCAGAGCGAGTTTGGCCGCCCTGGCAGCCGGTCGAGATCGCGCCCGTCTATGTGCTGCTGGCCTAGCAGGAGGGCAGCAATATTATCGGCGAAGTCTATGGCGTGACCGGCGGCGCAGGGATCGCCTGACGCAAGGATCGCCCCGCGTCACCGCAGGGCCAGCGTCCCAACAGATGTGGTTCTCACAGGATAACACCGCGCCACCACCTCAAGAAGGAGTGGCACGGCCAAATCCATTAGTCGCGCAGGCTATCGGGAACGACCCCGTCATTTTCAGCGAGTTTCGTCATCACCGCCCTGTGCAGCGCAATATTCTGTTCTGCGCTGCCATCAGCGCCCTCATGGACAGCCAGTTCGTCGGCCAGTTCCTTGCGTGCCGCAAGGCTGGAATCGAGATCGAGCAGCTTCAGCAGATCGACGATCGAACTTTGATAATTTCCCCCGCCGCCCCTGGCGTCGGCCATGGCCGAAAGGACCGCGCCGACATCGACCTGCGGCAGCGAGGCTGCCTCAGGTGACGCGGTGGCCGTGGCGGGCGACGCAGGGGGCGTAGTGGCTGGCGGGGTCGGGCTGGCTGTCTGGACATTCGTGGCGGATGCAGGTGCGCCATTGCTTGCCTTCTGGTCGTCATGACCAAAAATCTTGTCTTTGATCTTACTGAAGATGCCCATGTGCCTGTCCTCCATGTGATGGTTTAATCATCACCAAACGGCGGGTGGCAAAGAAGGCTCCCATGGGAACGAGCTTGGACGCGGCGGGTTGTCGTTCCGACAGAGAATGATCCGGGAGACAATAGATGAAGATGCAGTTCGCGACGGTGGCGATATCATTGGCAGCGCTGACACTTGGCGGATGCGGAAAGAAGGTCGATACGACGTCCAACAACGCCGCAGTAGCGCCGGTGAACAGCGTCAACGCTGTGGATCCGGCGCCCGTTGCGGAAAGCGCAGGCGAGACGTTCGCGAATGCGGCAGCGGCGAGCGATACATTCGAAATCGAAAGCTCCAGATTGGCGGAAGCCAACAGCCAGTCGGCGTCCATCAAGAGATTCGCGGAGTCGATGATCAAGGCGCATACCGATTCAACGGCAAAGCTCGGCCAGGCTGCGAACGCTGCATCTCCGGCCATCGTGCCCAAGCCGCTCCTGACTGCCGAGCAGCAACAGTCACTCGACGCGCTCAAGGGCAAGAAAGGTGCGGACTTCGATGCCGCTTACATCGAAGCGCAGACCAGGGGACATCAGGAAACTCTCGATACGCTCAAAGCCTATTCGGCCAATGGTGACGTTCCCTCGTTGAAGGAATTCGCCACCAAGCTTGTTCCCGTCGTGACTGCACATCTCAACATGGCGAAGGGCCTTAAGCCCTGAACGAATGCTCCTTTTTCACACTCTCTGGGTGTACGGACGGGAGATGGCGGTGATCGCAAATGACCCGGCTCCCTGCCCCTTCGATCTTGCATGAGGCGGATCGGGGGGCTTTTGACCTTCCAGGCAATGCCGCGTCGAGACAGTGTCCGGTTCTCATCCTTTTACCGGCGTGGAATTAAGGCAGCCGGCACGCGATGCGGCGACGCCTCCATATTCTCACTTGCGAGCACCGAGCCAATCTGAGGCGGCCGCATCGCAAAGGAAGCGAGATAATTCCTTAACCGAGCAAGACACGTGGAGAAGCGGAAATCCATGACCGGTATCTTCGGCCTGGGCATGGCTAGAACCGCTGGTTAGCACTACCGTCTTGCGGGGCCATCGTGCGGATTTTCTTGCCTAGTTCAATACCATTCATGCCCCGCATGACGACATCCAAGATTATGATATCCGCAATGTCGTGATCCATTTCCAAAATGGCGATCGCCTCGAACGCATCGGCTGTCCGTTGGGTTACAAACGCCAGATCGCCAATCAGTCGAGATGCAAATTGGCTGACCTGGTGGTGTCTGGTTATGATTGCCGATGGAGCAGTAATTCAGGCGCTGGTTTTACGTCGCCGGGCTTCCCAACCCTTTTTCGCGGCAGCGGATCGATCGGAAGCGCTCTGGCTGGAACCGCCTTTGCGTCCGCTCTTGCGCGAACTGTCATGATTTTCAGCCTTGCCGCGTCCTGAACCCGATTTGTTTCCGCCGCCCGATTTGTTGTTGACCGTTGCCCAGGCGCGGCGCTCGGCCACCTTGTGAGAAACGCCGCGATCCTCATAACCCTCTTCGATATGGGCGGCCTTGCGTTCCTGTTTGTCGCTATAGCTCGACTTGTCACCTTTCGGCATCGCATCTCTCCTCTTGATCGCAAAGCCACGGATCAATGAGACGCTGTCAGGCAGTATGTCGCCAGCACTGGTGGATATTCTTACCAAAGCATCAAAGCTCTTCGGCTCGGCAAAAACGCCCTGCGCGTAGTGAGGCGGCAATCCTTCAAGCAAGCGAACGCGAGCCTGAAGGAGGGCATGGCTCTTGGCATGGACGCCGCGAAACCCATGGCCCAGATCACGATAGGTGGTCTCGATGATCTGGCGGAAAGTGTCCGCCAGTTCGGCATTTACGTTCGCCTCATCCTGGTCAATCCGCTCGACGTCGGGCGTATAGGGGATCGGGCTGCTCACCGGGTCTCCGGCGATAGTTGGAAACATCTCAATCCGGGCGCGCGCTGTCGCGATCCCCGGCCGGATAGTCCTCGGGTTTTACCGTGCCGACATTAGGCCGGTCCTCGACCTTTTCGGAGGACTTCCCCTTAGGCCGATCATCCTCAGCCTCATGGTCTGGACGCGCATCGCCGAGCGGCCCTCGCGCTACCTTGCGGGTGTCTTCGGACATCTCAGCCTCCTATTGCGCACTGCCGGGCTCAGCCATTTTACGATGCTGCTCAGCCAATATTGATTGTGGAACTAGACCCGCTGCTGCGACCTGCAGCTTGTTCGAGAAGCCCGAAACGATATGGCCCTTTCCGGCCAGGAGCCCGTCCCAGCCATCCTTTGCGACCTTGGCCGGATCGGCCTTGTTATCGTCGGCACCCACCGCAGTGTCGGCGCCCAGGCCGGCGCGGTCGAAAAATTCCGTGTCGGTCACGCCGGGCATCAGCGTCGTCAGCGTGACGCCCTTATGATCCTTCAGTTCATTGCGCAGCGCTTCGGTGAAATTGTCGATGAAAGCCTTGGTGCCGTTGTAGACCGCGTTGAAGCTGCCGGGAATGAAACCGGCGATCGAGCCGGTGACCAGAATCTTTCCCGCATCGCGCGCCACCATCTGGCCGAGCACCTTGTGAAGAAGGTAGATGGTGCCGGTGATGTTGGTGTCGATGACATGGCGCCAATCGGACAGTTGCTGGTCGAGAAACGCATGTCCCAGGCCATGCCCCGCATTGGCGCAGAGCAAGTCGACCTGTCGCCCGTCGGCGCGATCGAGCAACTGATCGACACCCTGGACGGTCGAAAGGTCCACTTCCAGCGTATTGACCGAAACGCCAAAACTTGCGAGGCCAGCCGAGGCATCGGCAAAGGGCGTGTCGGCAACGACGAGGAGATCATAGCCATCTGCGGCCGCCAGTTTTGCCAATTCAGCGCCAATCCCGCTCGATGCGCCGGTGATGATTGCGAATTTATCAGCCATATCTTTTCTCCTCACGCAGCGACGCGATCAAGGCCGGGCTTCAGCACGATCTTGGTCACTTCATTCTGCTGGTCGTGGAACATTTTGTAGCCCTTGGGAGCGTCCTCCAGCCCCATGCGGTGCGAGATGAGGAAGGTCGTATCGATTTTCCCTTCGACGATCGCATTCAGGAGCGCGGGCATATAATGCTGGACGCTGGTCTGGCCGGTCTTGAGCGTCAGCCCCTTTTCCATGAACGCGCC
>DASYHX010000247.1:0-6797 GCA_035998065.1 Pseudorhizobium sp. | reverse complement strand
ACCACGCTCAGATGGCAGTAATGTGCCGATGATCCCCCACTCGTCCTCCGTCAGCCCAATACGCTCGCCCAACGCCACCTCCAAAAGGCAGCCTTGAATCAACGCCCGATCCTGCTGTCAACCTTTGTCCACGAAACCTAGCGTGGAATGGCGAGGAGGGCCGATACCGGTCCCCCCGTCAGGGTAAAGGCGCATTCGCCCTCCAGCAGCAGGCAGTCGCCCTTTTCCCATGACAGACCATTGACTTTGCCTGCGCTGGTCAGCGGCGTGAACCACAGCAGCTTGCCGTCTGGCACGCTGACACTCTGATCTTGGTTCCAATGGACTAGATCGAGCGAGAAGGGTGCTGCGCTATCAGCAATCAGCCGGGTTTCGCTACCTAGCGGCGCTTCGACCAGGACATGCTTGTAGGGGGTCAGGCGGCTGACCTCCACGCCCTCGTCTAGATGCAGTTCGCGCGGGCGGCCATAGTCGTAGAGGCGATAGGTTACGTCGGCATTCTGCTGGATTTCCACCAGCGTTATGCCCGCTCCGATCGCGTGAACAGTGCCGGCCGGGATAAAATAGCAGTCGCCGGGCTTCACCGGTTTCCAGTCAATCCACTGCTCCAGCGACCCGTCCTGCGCGGCGGTGCGGAACTGGTCGGGGGCCATGGGGGCGGTCAGGCCGATGCCCAGCGTCGCGCTCGGCTCGCAGTCGAGGATGTACCAGATTTCCTCTTTCCCGCGCAGTAGCCCCTTGTCCACGGCTTGCGCGTCGTCGGGATGGACCTGAATCGAGAGGCGATCGCTGGTGAAGATATATTTGACCAACAGGGGTAGGTCGCGCCCGTCGGCGCTTTCGAACCAGACCTCCCCGACTTGACGGCCTGCACCAGCAGCGGCAAAGATCGACGGAAGGTCAGTACGGCCCCACGGCTTTTCAACATAATGAGGCTTAAGCTTTTGCATCGACAGGATATCCAATGACTAGACGGAGGGTTTCTCCTTAGTCAAAGCATCCCTGTCAACAGGAACCGGCGCAGATAGTGGTCGTAATCCGACTTCCCGAGCTTATCGCTCCCCTGTTCCAGTTGCGGGCCTTCGATGAAGCCCTGACGATAGGCAATTTCTTCGCGACTGGCGATCTTAAAACCATGACGGTTTTCGAGGACGCGGACGAAGTCGGCGGCGTCGAGCATACTGTCGAGCGCAGCAATACCAAGCCAGGCATAGCCGCGACCCATGATTTCGGCATGGAGTTCGCCCCGCTCGAAATAGACGCGGTTGACGTCGGTGATTTCCAGCTCGCCGCGTGGCGAGGGCTTGAGGTTCGCGACAATGTCCACGATTATTTGTCATAAGAATAGAGACCCGTCACTGCCCAGATGGACAGGGGTCTTCCGGGCTTGCCTTAATCGTGAAGGCCCTCATTTTGTTATCGAATTTAATCAGGCCATAGCGTTCCGGATCAATTGACATGATAGGCGAAGGCGCTTGCACCGCTGCTGCGCGACGCGGCGCTAGCGATTAGCTCGGCGATTTCGATTTGAAGCGCGACATCCGAGGTGCTGCGTAGCATTTCGTCCGGGGTGGGGCGAGCCCCACCCCGGACGGCAAAATTTATCCAGCCTTGAGAAGGGCGATCTGCTCTCCCAGAACCTCATGCGGAGTGCGATAGCCCAGGCATTTACGGGGTGTGCTGTTAAGTCGATCGGCGACGGCCTGGATCTCCTTTTCCGACAGCAGCGCAAGGTCAGTGTGGGAGGGCAAGAAGCGCCGTATCCGGCCATTGCAATTTTCCACACCGCCTTTTTGCCAGGGTGCTGACGGCAAGCAGAAATAACTGGTGATGCCGAGCCTGTTTCGCAGTGTCGCAAAGGCGGCAAATTCCGTGCCGCGATCGAAGGTGATGCTTCGTCGGAGGGAAGGGGGCAGAGCATGCAAATGCCGATCAATGCCAGCCATGACACCGGCGGAATGGCGGCTCGGATTACGCACGAGGAAAGTGAAGCGGCTGCAGCGTTCGACCAGCGAGGTGAGGTTGGCTTTGCCATACTCCCGCCTGAAGATCAGGAGATCGCCCTCCCAATGTCCAAAGCTGCTGCGATCCGCGATTTCCTGTGGCCGTGCGCCGATCGTGTTAGCCAGGGGAATATGGAGACCGCGTGGCTTTCGACCATAGCGTTGCCGGCGCGAACGGCGGGCCACGGGAAGATGGCGCCACAGCTTCTGGTGCCGCCCATCAGGTCCATAGACATATTGGTAGATGGTTTCGTGGCACACCGCCTCGCGGATACCCCGGTGACGGCGAAGATAGCCCGCAATCTGTTCTGGCGACCAAGCTGCCGACAAGCGATCAGCGATATAAGCGGCGAGTTCCGGCTTGCGGGCGATCTTGCCGCCGCGCACGCGACGCCCGCTGGCCATGGTCTGTGCTACCGTCGGATAATAGCCTCGAAATAGCGGATGCTCATCGAGATGACGGTTGCGCTTGAGCTCCCGATAGATCGTCGCTGGATGGCGCCCTAGGCCGCGTTGACAAAGTGTGGCAACCATCTGCGAATGGCGGCGAGGTTCAGGAAGCTTGCGAAGGATAGGGCTGTTTTGTCGTAACGGGTTGCGATCCGGCGGAACTGCTTGAGTTGGCCGAACATGCGCTCGATGCGGTTGCGGTCACGATAGCGGCGGAAGTCGCAGTGAATGGGTTCGCGGCGATTGGCCTTGGGCGGGATGATCGGCAGGATGCCGTGCATCAGCAGATTTTCGCGGACAGCATCACCGTCATAGCCCTTGTCGGCCAACAGCGCCTTGGGCTTGGCGACGGGGATCGCCATCAGGGCATCGACAGCGCCATAGTCGGACGCTTCACCGCCCGTCAGGATGAAGCCGATAGGGCGTCCCTGATTGTCACAGCGGGCGTGGACCTTGCACGTAAAGCCGCCGCGTGATCGACCAAGAGCCTGCGCAAAGGCCCCCCTTTTCCGCCCACCGCCGATACGTGGCCGCGGACTATGGTGCTGTCGATCATATGCTGCCAGTCGTCGGTCAGTCCCAATTCCACCAATGTCGCCAGGATCGCATCCCACACGCCTTGCTCGGCCCAGCGCCGGAACCGCACATAGACTGAGTTCCACAGACCATAGCGTTCGTGCATATCCCGCCACGGACAGCCGACCCACAAAACATGCAGCATGCCGTTGAGGAACCGCCGGTTATCATGGGCAGGACGGGACTTGCGACCGCGCTCCGATGGCAGCAGTCCCGCGATCACATCCCATTCCTCATCCGTCAGATCGCCCCGGCCCATCGTCGCTCCTCGCAAAGAGAAGCTCTGAATCAGAAATCAGGCCGATTGGGAATCCACTTTGTCAACGCGACCTAGTGCATCCGCGATTTGCCGAACAGACCGTCCGGTCGCTACCATCCGATAGATATCGCGCCGTTCGTCCAAACCCAGATGCTGATAGCCGTTCATCATGTGCCTTCCTGGAACGGGGATCAAACCCTTATAAATCCTAGGATTTCGCACTTCGATCTAGAATCCATCCTCGGGTGGGCCGTGGCCAGGATAAATATCGTCGCCCAAGATCGGCGGCGCACATGATCATATGCGGTTGCGGGCATTAAGGCAGTCTCTAGGATGGACTTCTGCGACAAAGTTGGGGTCGATTATGTATTCGGCCTTCCAACGAACGCCGCGCTGCGCGCAGATACAGTCATCGTCACGGCCGCTGAAACCTGAAATTCCGCCTATCTATTTCGAAGAGCCCATTGATATTGCTGAGGTGAAAACGCCGACGGTGGCGCTTGCCCATATCACCTAGTCGTCCTAAGATCTCGATCGAACATACCAGACCCCGCGCCCTCCACCTCCGTGCGGGCTGAGCATTTCTTTCTTTGGCTTGAGCGAGTTATGATTAACAACTTTACAAAGATCGTCCCGGTCATCCTCTCTGGAGGATCGGGCACCCGGCTCTGGCCCGTCTCCACGCCTGAACGCCCCAAGCAGCTGCTACCCTTGACGGGGGACCAAACCATGCTGCAACTGACCGCAGAGCGGATCGAAGGCTTTGACGCCGCTCCAGTCGGTCGCACAATCCTAGTTTCCAACGCGGCACATGCTGAAATCATCGATGAACAGCTGCGCCAAATCGGGATTGAAGACTATCGGGTCATCCTGGAGCCTATCGGCCGCAATACTGCGCCGGCGATCGCCCTTGCCGCGTTGGAGGCGCAACCGGACGATGCTTTGTTAATCATGCCGAGCGATCATGTCATCGCTGACTTACCCGCATTCCACAAAGCCATTGCGCAGGCGATGCCGCTGGTCGAACATGGGTGGCTCATCACTTTTGGTATCAGGCCTGAAGGCCCAGAAGTCGGCTACGGCTATATCCAGATGGGGCAATCCTGCAGCGATGCTGTTCATGAAGTCGTGCGCTTTGTGGAAAAGCCCGATCTTACCAATGCACAAAGAATGTTGGCGGAGGGCAACCATGCCTGGAACGCGGGCATCTTCCTGTTTCGTGCCGATACCTATTTGGCCGCACTCGAACGACACCGGCCCGATATGCTGGCGGCGGTCAGCGCATCGTTAGTGGAAGCCAGGCGGGAAGGCGCACATATCTTTCCCGATTCCATAGCGTTCCAAGACTGTCCGTCGGATTCGATCGACTATGCGATTATGGAACGTGAAAGCAAAGTCGCCTGCGTACCCGTCAGCATGGGCTGGTCGGACGTCGGCAGCTGGGACTCCCTTCATGCGGTCAGCGCCCGCTGCGACAATGACAACGCCGTACGCGGTGATGCGCTGCTGCTGGGCGCGAACAATTGCCTGGTCCACAGCGACGGACCGCGCGTCACCTTGGTCGATGTCGACGATCTGATCGTGGTGGTGTCCCAAGGCAATGTCATGATCCTGAAACGCGGAGAGTCTCAGAAAGTGCGCAAAGTGACCGAGGCTCTGAAGGCCACGGCTGCTTCGATCGCTAACTGATCCCTTTTGGAACGCCGGCACCGGACGCAGGCACGAGAGACTTATGATCCAATCCGTTTCTATCGCCGATCTAATGAGTCAGTCCGGCGTCGCCTTTGGTACCAGCGGTGCGCGAGGCTTGGTCAGTGCGATGACGGACCGGGTCTGCTTCGCCTATACCTGCGCTTTCCTCCAGCACCTTGCCGACATCGGCCAGTTCGGACCAGGACGGCATGTGGCAATCGCAGGCGATTTGCGGCCTTCCAGTCCCCGCATCATGGCGGCCTGCGCGGCGGCGGTACGCCATATGGGGGGAACTGTCGATAATTGCGGCTTCGTGCCTTCCCCGGCAGTCGCCGCCCATGGCTTCCGTCAAGCCATTCCGTCACTGATGGTAACCGGCAGCCACATTCCCGACGACCGCAACGGCATTAAGTTCAACCGCACTGACGGTGAGGTGCTGAAGCCAGACGAGCTGTCTATTCGAGCCCAAAGCGTGGTCCTGCCTGATCTGTTCGACGAGGCGGGGATGCTGAAGGACACGCAGCCTGTCGAACCCGATCTGGATGTCGCGACAGCATATGTCGCACGCTACTTCGATGTCTTTGGCCCCCGAGCTTTGAAAGGCATGAAACTTGGCATCTACGAACATTCAGCTGTTGGCCGGGACATACTGGGCGCATTGGTAAGCGCGCTGGGAGGGGAAGCTGTGTCACTGGGGCGGTCAGAGCGCTTTATCCCCGTCGATACTGAAGCCGTCCGTCCAGAAGATCAAAAGCTTGCGCGGCAATGGGCTCGAGAATTAAAACTGGATGCAATTTTATCGACAGACGGAGACTCCGATCGCCCACTGCTAGCCGACGAAACCGGCGCCTGGATGCGCGGCGACATCCTAGGAATTTTGTGCGCACGGGCATTAGGTATTGATGCAATCGCGACACCTGTCAGCAGCAATAGCTCAGTTGAACTTTCCGGCCTCTTCAAAATCGTCCGACGGACACGGATTGGCTCACCTTTCGTGATCGAAGCGATGAATGGCCTTGTCGATGAGGGGCCGACCGGCGTCTGCGGTTATGAGGCAAATGGCGGCTTTCTCCTGGCGACCCCTGTCAAGATTGGAAGCCAAACGCTCGCAGCCCTACCAACGCGCGATGCCGTATTGCCCATCCTGGCCGTGCTGGTCGACGCCCAGCGTCGAGGCGTAACGCTATCGAAGCTACAGGCCCAGTTACCGTCCCGTCATACATTCAGCGAAAGACTGCAAAATTATCCGACAGCGCACAGTCAAGCTCTAATCTCGCATTTGGAGCGCGGTAGCGAGGCCGAGATTTTGGAACGGCTGACAGCCATATTCGGCGATTTGGCCGGCGAGGCCGATGGGATCGACCGGACGGACGGTTTGCGTATCCACTTTGCGGGGGGCGACATCATCCATCTGCGCCCCAGCGGAAATGCGCCAGAGCTTCGTTGTTACACTGAAAGCGACACTGCGGAACAGGCCGAATTTCTTAACGAAAAAACATTGATATTAGTTAAAAGTATGGCATTGCAAGTTTGATTTATAAATAAAAAATATATCATATTAATTGAACTATAGTTTTATTTATAGGGGCAAGAAAAAGGGGAAAATTAATGATTGCAGACCCTCGTTCGGTTGTCCAGTCGTTACCTGGCGGCGTGGTCAAATCCGCAGTTCGTGCTTGTCCGTCGTCAGAACATTCGGCACAACTCGCGGCGTAGATTAGCGGAGTGCGGACCTCGTCAGGGGGTTGATGTTAGGCGGCGAACTTGCGGTGCTGCAAGCGCCGATGTTCGATGGTCTGTCGCTTGATCCTTTCGCG
>DASYHX010000229.1:0-8117 GCA_035998065.1 Pseudorhizobium sp. | reverse complement strand
CGTCGATCAGGCGCCCGCGGCACACCCGCCAAGGTCAATGCGACCGCTGGTCTCGAGGCCAGCGAAGGAGTAAACTCGGCCAGCGTCTCGGATGGCAGTCATGAGAGCGTATATCTGTGCCCGTTTTATGTGACGCCCCCGACATGGCGGTTTGAGTAGACGCGGAGAAGGGCGATGTCGCCCTTCTCCGCGCTCAGTCAGGCGGCGAGCAATTCGTCCGCCGGACCGAAGAATTCGTAATGAATGCGTTCGGATGGGACGCCAGCCAGCGACAAGGTCGAGACGGCGTGCCGCAGAAACGGGCGTGGTCCGCAGATATAGTAATCGGCCTCACCTACAGGCGTGTTGGCGACCAGCCATTCATCGGTAATGATGCCGGCGACGTCATAATCCCGTCCTGCGACTTCATCTTCGAGCGGGGTCTGATGAAAATCGGTGACGGTGATTGACTTGCCCCGCCCAGCGACAGCGCGAACATGATCACGCATTGCGTGGGTATCGCGGTCATGAGTTCCGTGGACATAGTGCACGGGGACTCCCGCCTCGCCCTCAGCAAGCGTTTCGAGCATGGCCACCATCGGGGTCAGCCCCACGCCGCCCGACAGGAGGATCACCGGGCGTTCGACATGCGCTGCCAGGAAGAATTCGCCTGCAGGCGCGGCAACTTTGAGCACCGTGCCCGGCTTGGCTTCATCATGAAGCCAGCCTGACGCAAGACCAAGCGGCTCACGCTTGACCGAAATGCGATAGGTTTCGCCGTTGGGGGCTGCTGAAATCGAATAGTTGCGCTTGACTGGCGGATGTCCCGGAATTTCAAGCCAGAAGGTCAGATATTGCCCGGGCTTGTGCCGCATGACGGCCCCGCCATCAACGGGGCGCAGAACGAAGGAATTGATGACGCTGCTCTCACGCACGACGTCCTCGACGCGAAAATCGCGCCAGCCATTCCATCCGCCGGTCGCATCCTTCTGTTCTGAGTAGACTCGCTGCTCGCGGGCGATCAGGATGTTGGCCAGGAACCAGTAGGCTTCGCCCCAGGCAGCGAGAATCTCATCGGTGGCCGCATCCCCCAGCACCGCCTTGATCGCCCCCAGGAGCGCCTCGGCAACGTGCGGATAATGTTCGGGCAGAATTTGCAGGCCGACATGCTTCTGCGCGATCCGCTCGACCGCCGGGGCAAGCGCACCGAGATTTTCGATGTTGCTCGCATAGGCGAGAATGGCGCCGGTCAGCGCCCGCGGCTGCGAACCGGCATCACCATGGTGCGATTGGTTGAAAAGGTCGCGAATGTTCGGGTTCTGGAACATCCGGGAATACATCTCGTTCACGATGTCGAGGCCATGCGCTTCGAGCGCGGGGACGGTCGCCTTGACGAGCGCAATGGTCTGATCGCTGAGGGGCTGCGTCATCAACTTCTCCTTTTTGAATGCGTTGAAAATCCCGGAATGTCAGAGCTTGGGAATGTGATCGTAAAAATCCACCTGCATCTTCATCGGCCCTGTCGGCGTTACGAAATGCGGTTGCTGAGGGAGAATCAAGCCAGGCTGGTCAGGCGTCAGGACGATCTCCGAAGGTGGCTCGAGGTAGGTTAGCCGGAGTTCGCCCTCCAAAACCCGGATCACGCCCCAAACACCAGCCTTCGTGTCATGTCGCGCGCGCAAGGCAGCCGGCAGAGTGTCCTGGTTGAACACCGGCGTGGAACGGTAAGGCAAGATTTCAGCCATGGGTTTGCCCTGGTCGCTCGATGGCATCCTTACGTTCCGCGTTGGCGACCGATGCAGCACTCCGTTCCTCCAGTTGGAAGAACATCGCCAGTTGCAGGCTCTCGGCGATGCGCCGCGCCTTCGCTTGTAGCGCCGCTGCCGCTTCGGGCGTCATCCTGTCATTGGTCGTTTGAACCCAGAGTGCGAGCCAGCGCTCGAACAGCGCGGGCGTTATCCTGGCCTTATGCTTCAAATGGGCCGGCACCGGTTGCCCCTTGTATCGGCCACTGGTGAGCATGACGGAGGACCAGAACGCAGTCAGCTTCCCAAGATGCTCCGGCCAGTCATCGATCGCATCGTTGAAAATCGGCCCAAGCGCGGGATCGGCGCGGACCCGCGCGTAAAATTCCTCCACCAAAGGAGTCAGCTCTTCTTCTCTGATTTTCGAGACACCGTCCACGACTCGCGCTCCAATCATGTATATATAATACATCGATCAT
This sequence comes from Pseudorhizobium sp., assembly GCA_035998065.1. Classification (GTDB taxonomy): domain Bacteria; phylum Pseudomonadota; class Alphaproteobacteria; order Rhizobiales; family Rhizobiaceae; genus Neorhizobium. The sequence continues at coordinate 5,914 of DASYHX010000229.1, read as the reverse complement.
GATTGCGCATAAACGCAAGGCTAGCGCATATTTCCAGGTCGTCGGTCGCGGCGATGTACACAGCCTGAGAAACTGCTCAGCCCCGCTAGTTTAGCCTTGAATCCGAAACACGAAGGCATAGCATCAGCCAGCGACCCGAAGGAGTCTCGGTGAGTCGTAGACACCTTTCCTTGCCCGCCCGTCAAAAGACGGGCGGGTTTTCTTTTCCGATTCCGTAGGACATTCGCTGGAACGCTAATCCGCGTGATCTGGCGCACTCGGAATTTTCAAACACCGTCACAAATACCTAATTGTGCGCAGCTCAAGATCTAATCACCCGATTTTCGCGATCAAGCGGCCGGCGGCACCCTGCTCTGCCGCCAGATTGCGATTATAGGCGAGCGGCATCCGGGGACTCTTCCAGCGTAGCGCATCCATGATCCCCGCCAGATCCTCGCCGCTCGCAAACAGATCCTGGTTCAAGCCCACCCGCGTCGAATGCGCGCTCACGCCCTTGAGCAACTGCGCCAGATCATCGGCGGTGAGGTCGCTCAGCGCGCCCTTGTCGAAGGCGCGCCGGATCATTGCCCGCCAGATCGGCCCGATCGAACCCGGGTGCAACGCCCCCTCTCCCACATCATATTCGGTGCGCGCCGGCACCGCCGACTTCGGCAATGTCTTGCGCAGATCCCAGCTTTCGCGGCCAGAAATCGTCTCGATCCGCCGCCCCTTGACCGCGGCCCGCGCCTTGTAGCGGCGCACCTGCACCCGGCGAAACAGCGGTCCCTCCTCGATGTCGGCAGCCGCAGTCCAGGCGGCGATCGCCCGCACCGAGCGCGGGCTGAGGAACGCGGTCGCGCCCTTTCCCTCCTGATCGCCCTTGCTGCGCGAAATCGTCAGCAGCCGCGCCTCGGGATCGATGGCGTCCACAATGTGCTCGACCTCGACCGCGACCAGCTCGGAGGCGCGCAAGCCCGTGTCGTAGGCGACCGACAGCAAAGCCCGATTCCTGAGCCCCGGCAAATCATCCGCGCAGGCCTCAAGCAGCCCCCGCACATTAAGCCCCCGGGGTGCGTCCCGCTCGACATTGCGCACCGGCCCCTTGAACCGCAGCGGCCGCGCCTGGGCTTGCGTGCTGCCCTTCTCCCGGCGGATCGCGCGGAGCCGCAGCTTGACCAGCTCGGCCTGGGTGGGATCCTTGATGTCGAGCAGCTGGTGGATCTTGGCGATCGACGCCTTGTAGCGACCGAGCGAGGCGGGTTTCGCCCCCTGCCCTGCCCGGGCATCGAGATAGTCGGCGACCGTCTCGGGAGTCGCCGGCGAGGTCACGCGCCCGTTTCGGCGGCACCAATGGTCGAACGCCTCGATGTCGCTGGCAAGCGCGCGCAGGGAATGCGGCGAGGATGCCGCCTGATAGGCGGCGATCAGCTCGGCGTTGATCGTGATTGGCGATCGACAGTTCAGCTTGGTCACCTCCCAGGCGAGGTCGACGGCCTGTCGGCCTCGCCGGCTGCTGATGGGCGCTGGGAGGCTCATCTGGACAGCGCGACAATCTGGTCGAAGCTGTGCGGTTCGACCCCATAGATAGCCTCACGCGTCACGCGCCCATCAAAATCGCTCTGCCATGACCAGAATATCGTCTTTTCAGTGTCCAAATGCCCTGCCCTCCGCCGGGATGCACATACCCACCTTGTCACTTAAAGAATACGGGCGGACGAGAAAACGGCCGAGTTGCGTGGATCATGTACAAGAATACCTCCGGACGTTCGACCTGACAGCGCGATTCTGCTACAAAACGACCGGACCCGGCAACACGAGTCCCTGGCGAAAATCGGGGATAGGTCATGGCCGAAACAGGCACTGCCCTCACGACGGTTGATCATACAGAATGGCGCAAAGCTTGTGAGCGCGAGCCTATCATTCGTGCGCTTACGGCAGAGCCCCGGCTCGGACGCAAAGCGATTGCTGAGGCCGGCCTGAAGCTGAGCCTCAACCGGTCCCGAATTTACGAACTGCTCGCGAGATACCGGGAAAACCCAGTGACCAGTTCGTTGGTCGACCAGCACGATGGATTTCCCAAAGGGCGCTCTCGCCTCCCTTGCGAGGTGGAACGCCTGATCGATGCCAAAATAGAGCAATTTTATCTCAGCCGTCCAAAGCCCACCATCGCACAACTGGTCCGTCAAATTCGCTTTTCGTGCCTGGAGCAGAATCTGCGACCTCCAGCACGGCAAACTGTTGTCCTGCGGGTCAACGCCGTGGAACGGACACGCCTGACAGGCGCCCGTGATGGGACCAAAGCCGCAGCAGACCGCTTCCGACCCGTCGTCAGCTCATACGAGGCGCAGTACCCTCTTCAGGTCGTACAGATGGACCACACGCTGGTCGATATCATCATCGTCGATGAGTATCTCAGGAGACCGGTCGGGCGGCCAACGCTGACGCTGCAGATCGACGTAGCGACGCGGGTGATACCCGGCTTCTACATTTCACTGGAACGACCTTCCGCGATTTCGGTCGGCATGGCGATCCGTCATGCAGTACTGCCCAAGAATGATTGGCTGGCCGATCGAGAGCTCACCTTCGCATGGCCTGTCTTCGGCCTGCCAGACATCCTCCATCTCGACAATGCCTCGGAATTTCACTCACGCGCGCTGACTCGGGGCTGCCAGCAATTTGGGATCGAGCTTCACTACCGTCCACCGCGCACTCCGCACTTTGGCGGGCACATCGAGCGCATGATCGGCACCGCCATCGGCGAAGTTCACCTTCTTCCGGGTACTACGTTCTCCAACATCCAGGACAAGGGATACTACGACGCTGAGGGCAAAGCCTGCATGACCCTCAAGGAATTCGAGCGATGGTTCGCCCTCCAGGTGGGAATCTATCATCGCACCATTCACAGCTCACTTGGCGTCCCCCCGATGACAGCGTGGCAGGACGATCAAGGTAAGCGCGTTGCAGCCCTGCGCCTGCCGGCCGATGAAGAACGTTTTCTGCTCGACTTCCTCCCGTTCGAGATGCGCCGGGTCCGGCGCGAGGGCATCAAACTCTTCCACGTTTTCTACTGGCATGGCGCTTTGGCCACGCTGGTCGCGAACAGCGTTCATAAATTCCCGATCAAATACAATCCGCTCAACCTCTCGGCCGTCTATCTCGAACTGCCCGGCGGCGAGCATGTCACAGTTCCTCTTCGCGATAAGCGGCGTCCTGCAATTACCAAGTTCGAGCACGACCAAGCCCTGAGAGCGCTTCGAGAGCGCGGGCGAACCGCCGTCGATGAGCAGATGCTTTTCGAGATGGTGAGCACGCAGCGCAGGATTGTGCTTAGGGCCGTAGAGAAGACGCGCGGAGCTCGACGATCAACCCAACGCATCGTCGATGCGCTCATCCGCGGCGAACCGCCTGCGGCCTTTGTCCAGCACCAAGAGGCCAACGCGCAGCTGACACCGCCAAATCTCGACGGGCCGGTTGTACCACTCGCGATCGAGGAGCAGTCATGAACGTGCTCTACAGCCATATCTTCCCGGCTTATCGCGAGTATGCCGAATTGACCGATGAGGCCCGGATCGACTGGCTACGCCGCGACCGCTGGATATCGTTGCCACAGGCTGAGGCCGCGCTCCGCCACCTTGAAGACCTGGTAATCTATCCGCCGCGAGGGCGAATGCCCTGCCTGTTACTGTTTGGCGCCACCGGGATGGGCAAGACCGAAATTGTCAGCCGCTTCTCGAAACTTCACGCTCCTCAGTTCGATATCAGGACCGGGCTCAGCAAGATGCCGGTGTTGCTCGCGCAGATACCGCCAGAGCCGAGTGAGGAGCAATTTTACACCGAGGTGCTGACCGCGCTAAATTGCGTCGACCTTAGCCGACTGTCCGTGCGATCGATGCGAGCGGAAGCCAGGCAACTGCTTGCCGAAGTCGAAACCAAGGTGCTCGTCCTGGATGAAATCGACAAGATGCTCGCCGGCACTCCTCGCCAGCAGCGGGTGTTCCTCAATACTATCCGCTTTTTGACCAACGATCTGAAAATTCCAATTGTTTGCGCAGGGACCGAGGACGCGCGGATGGCGGTCCTGATGGATCCGAACCTTGCCGACCGGTTTGGGGCGTTCGAATTGATGCCATGGCGCAACGATCATGCCCTGCGCCAGCTGCTTGCGAGCTTCTCGGGCCTGCTGCCCCTGAGACGCCCATCGATGCTCGACACCGTCGAAGCGCGGCAACGCGTGCTGGCCCTCACCCAGGGTGTGACGGGCCGAATATTCCGGCTCATCGAGGCAGCCGCTGTCACGGCTATCCGCGATGGCCGCGAGATGCTTGATGCCGCAAGCTTCGAGGCCAACGACGTGACGCTTCCTCTCGTCTCCATGTTTACGTCGGCAGGCAAGCGAAGGACAATCGGCCGGGCGACCGTATGAGTTTCGTGGAGCCATTCGCGGATGAACTTCTCAGTTCATGGCTGGCGCGCGTGCGATGCGATCAGCGGGCTCCGGGTGAGCCTTTGCTGCGCGCCTATCGAAATCGCGCAGGCCATTGGCGGCATCCCGATGTAAACCCAAAAAAATCGATGATCGCTGAGCTTGCCGCAAGCGAGGGCTTCACGGAAAACAGTGTCGCCGAACTCGGTCTTTGCTATCGGTATCCGAGGATCACCCCGGATTTTGTAGCCTGGCACCACGTTCCATCCGATGATCCTAGCCGAGATTTCGCGCCCGCTCTTACCCTCCGGTTGAGCTGGTGCAGTCGTTGCCTTGCCGAGGACTATGCCGCTGGCCGCCCCGCCTATATCCGTGCGGACTGGGCCATGGCTGCGTGGGGCTTCTGTTTCCGGCACCACTGGCCACTCGTCGATCGATGCGTGTCTTGCGGGAGTAGTCATTGGGCGATTAAGCGGTCATCGCAGGGGCCGCCAAGATTGTGCTGTATTCGCTGCCGTCGGGGCCTCGAACGGGCGCACCCGAGGGCGCTCGAGCTTGAGCCAGCAGCGCAGCCCATCTGGATCAATATCGTAGCCTTTGAAGCCGCGCTGAGGGGTGCGCTTAGGGGAAAGGTCCCAGATCAATTTCGCTTCAACGACACTTCAGCCGGTCAGCTGCTCGAAGAATCCGCCAGAATCTGTCTACTGTTCGCAAGGGCCCACAGGCGCTGGAGACTGCGTGATAGACTCCTACATCGGTTTGCGGCGCCTGTGCTCACGCTCGATAACGTTTGCCCCAACGAGCCTTCCTGTGAAATGCCGCTCGCGCTTGCCAGCCCCTCAATGCGTCGTTGCCTTATCGCAATCTGCGCCGCGATGCTCGATGCAGACTGTGACCCAACGGTGCGAAACGAGGACGAGCCGGTTGTCGACGTATGGGCGCGGATGGTCGATAGCATCGCACTCCAACAGTTCATTCAAGATCGTCAGGCGTGCTCGCCGACGTTGAAAAGAACAGTGGAAGCAGCGTGCCATCGGAACGAAAAAGTCGAGCGGATGTCCGCGTTACGGAGCGCCTCGACGGCCTACAAAACTCTCTTCCGTGACGCGGCCGGAAATGCGTTCTCTTCGCGCCATTAAGTACCCGCGAGCCTACGGATGGCAGGCGCATTTGGCCTCTAGCTGGCCGCACGCTTTTTAGCGGCAGGTGTCCATTAACTTAGGAGGTTGGCGGCGCGCACCTGAATGCGGCGCTTCTGCTGGATTTCATCAATTCCATTCCGTCCCGCGATTGGGCAACATGCGCCTATCCAAGCCGCTCAATTGGAAACGTCTCGCGACTACGAGCGGTCAGTCCGGTTATGGCCGGGGCTGTGAAGGGTTTCGGGCGCTTGCGTACGAAAGCCTCCAGTGCAGGAACCCGCGGGCCCCACGCGCTGGTCTATGGGTAAAGCGGCTTTGGGGTGGTTCGGACGGGTAAGCGAGGCTGATCCGGAAGTGTCGGTTCTGGCCG
>DASYHX010000220.1:0-5667 GCA_035998065.1 Pseudorhizobium sp. | reverse complement strand
AGATTTTATCCGGCGCCAGCTGGAGATCGACGCTCCTGGACTTCCGCCCATTGAGTACAAGCTGGAGCCGGGCGACATCCGCACCTTCGCGGACTCCATGCTCCCCTTTGACGATCTGCGGCTGGGCGCCGGCGTTCGTCTGGACGCCGTTATCGCGCCGGAACAGACGGCAGAGAATGCCATTAAGAATGGCTATCCTCTCCGAGTCTTGGAAGGTGACTACGCCTTCCGCGAGCCGCTCGTGGTGATCGCAGAGAAAGGCGACGACGAGTGGACCGCCAAGATCGGCGAGATCATCGATCAGATGAAGAGCGACGGTACTTTGTCGACTTTGACGACAAAATGGTACGGAAAGGATTTCAGCGCCGACTGATCATCTTTTCAGGTGCGGGAACATCCTCCCGCACCTCCTTCGGGGAGGCGTTTTCATGGACTATCCGGACACCTACTATTCACGAACCATGACAGGCACGGCGACACGAACCGCCGTCACCGGGACTGTCGAATGCGACACCGTCATCGTCGGTGGCGGGCTCGCGGGATTGACCACGGCGCTACAACTGGCGCGAGGGGGCCAGTCGGTCGTGGTTCTCGAAGGCCATAGCATCGGATTTGGCGCCTCGGGGCGCAACGGCGGATTTGTCAGCCCCGGCTATGCAACGGGCGGTGACGAGATTGCCCGCATGGCCGGTGTGGAGAGTGCTCGGCAACTGCATTTGATGTCCATCGAAGGCGTCGTCTTCGTGCGCGACACGATCGCCGAGCTCAACCTTACGGATGCTGATCCGAAACCCGGGATCATGAGTGTTTTGCGATACGACGATGGCGAAAGTTTGAAGCGTCACGCGCAGAGCATGGCTCAGACCTACGACTACCCGCTTGAATATCTTGACACGGCGACAGTGCGGGGCGTGTTGCGCTCGAAGCGCTATTTCCAAGCATTGCGCGACGAACGCAGCTTTCACATCCACCCCCTGAACTATCTGCGCGGGCTGGCGCTGGAGATCGAGCGGCTTGGCGGACGGATATTCGAGGGATCCCCGGTCGCCAGACTCGACCTTGAACAACCCCGAAAAATCGTGCGCACATCATCAGGCGAAGTGCGTGCGAAGGATGTGGTTCTTGCCAGTGGCGGCTACACTGGCAAACTCGACCGCCGGCTCGCCCGGGCTTTCTTGCCCATCGCGACGTATGTGATGATCAGCGAGGAGGCGCCGGATCTGATTGGAACGGCGATCGCAACCGGCGCTGGGATCGGAGACAATCGCCGTGCGGGAGACTACTACCGCCTGGTTGATGGCGGGCGCCGTCTCCTCTGGGGCGGCAGGATCACCACGCGTGCTGCGTCCGCGTCCGGCGTGGCCGCAGAGCTGCGCCGCGAGATGCTGACAACCTATCCGCAATTGGCGGGGCTGAAGACGGAGCTCGCCTGGTCAGGACTGATGTCCTACGCCCGCCATCTCATGCCACAGATCGGGCAGCTTCAGCCTCACGTCTGGCATTGCACGGCGTTTGGAGGGCATGGCCTCAACACGACGGCAATCGGCGGCAAGGTGGTGGCGGAAGGCATCCTGGGACATACAGAACGCTACAAGCTCTTTCAGCCTTTCCGCCTGGCTTGGGCGGGAGGTGTCGCGGGTCTTGCGGTGGCGCAACTGACTTACTGGAAACTGCAGGCACAGGACTGGTGGCGCGAGCGCGCTGCCTAAGCTGGAAAGTTCGATGATCGCTAGACTGATACTTGCGCATCCCGACGCATCGCGGCGTCTCGGTGCATTCTTGGCACTCCTTCTCGTCACCACTGCACTTTATCTCCTCGGGGTAAGCCCCGACTGGATCGGGTATGTCTTGCCCGGAAGCATCGATTGGCTGGCAGAGCACCCCTCCTACGGGCGTATCCTTTCAGCCTTCCTGATTGCGATGATCCTTGCGGCGAACTGGAAAGCCCTGCAGACGCTGAGCCGCTCCCAGCAGATCGCTGCGGTGTGGGTGGAGCTCTTCGGCCTGTTGATGCTGTTCTTCTATTCGTTTGATCTGTCGTTTGCCTTCATCGCCAAGAAGATCGGGTTTCTCATCACTCAAGGGGTGACGACGACCCTTTACATCTCGGCGATCTCCATTGTGATCGCCACGGTTATCGCGCTGGTAGGAGCGATTGCAAAGCTCTCGCGCAACGGCGTGGTCTACGGATTGGCCACCTTCTACACCTCGCTTTTCCGTGGCCTGCCATTGCTGATGCAGATCTACATCATCTACCTGGGCCTGCCCCAGGTGGGCTATGTGATAGGCGCCGTGCCCGCCGGCATCCTGGCACTGTCGCTATGCTACGGCGCCTATATGACCGAAATTTTCCGCGCGGGCATTGAAAGCATCTCGCGAGGCCAGAGAGAGGGAGCGACCGCGCTTGGTTTAAGCCCTAGCCAGACCATGGTACTCGTCATCCTTCCACAGGCCATGCGGGTAATCGTTCCTCCGACCGGCAACCAGTTCATCGCAATGCTGAAAGACTCGTCGCTCGTGTCTGTCGTGGGCGTATGGGAGATCATGTACCTGGCTCGCACGCAAGGGCAGACGGAATTCCGGCACATCGAGATGCTGATCACGGCGTCGATGATCTATTGGGCACTGTCGATCTGCCTGGAGTATATCCAGGCCAGGGTCGAAGAACGCTTCGGTCGTTTCAATGTCCGCTGACGGTGTGCTCGTCGCAGGTTCTCGCAATGCGGCCGCATCGAACGTTCGGGCCAGCATGCTCGTGCTGGCTGCGTTCGCGGTCTTCTCGGGAACCGACGCAATTGTTAAGTTGCTGGCGATAGAACTGCCCGTGGCCGAAGTTACCTTCCTCGTCACCGCGATCGCCTTCCTTCTCTTGATTCTGGGTATGGTGGTCCGAGGCACGGTCAAGCGGTTGGTGCCAAGACAGCCGCGACTGGCACTTCTTCGCGCGCTACTTTTGGCGGGCGATACCTTGCTCATCCACTACGCATTCGCAATGCTGCCAATGTCGGAAGCCTATCTCCTCGCCTTCTTGACGCCTGTCATCGTTGCAGTGCTGTCGGCCGTCCTTCTGCAGGAACGGCTATCTTCTGCCGGGTGGCTCGGAGTGCTCCTGGGTTTTGCCGGCGTAGCCGTGGCATTACGCCCCGATGTCGGGTCTCTCAACCTAGGGCATGCGGCGGCTGTGGGTTCTGCCCTGGTGTTTGCATTGTCGCTGATCCTCTTGCGCTTTGCGAAGGCGCAGGAGAGCGACGAGGCTCTTGTTGCGGCCCTGCTGCTGGTGCTCATGCCGTTATCACTTTCTGCAGCCTATCTGAGCGGTAGGCTGATCGAGCCGACGCCCTTTCATCTTCTCCTCGTTTGCGTTGGCGGACTGGCGCTGCTGGCGGGCCATGCCCTTCTTGTGCGGGCCTTCAGAATTGGCGAGGCGTCCATTGTCGCACCCTTCCAGTACAGCCAGATCATTTGGGGGTGCATCTACGGTCTGCTGCTGTTTGCAGCGCCAATTGAAACCCACACGCTGGTTGGAGCAGGCATCATCATTCTGTCCGGCTGGCTTGTCTTGCGAAAATCAGCGGAGAAAAGCTGTGCCCACTGACGTCGACGTCCCGGAAATCCTTATGCGCAATGTCCACAAGTGGTACGGCGCCTATCATGCTCTGGATGATATCAATCTGGCCGTCGCGCCGCGTGAGCGTGTTGTCATCTGTGGCCCGTCGGGATCCGGAAAGTCAACACTTATCCGCTGCGTTAACCGGCTGGAGGCCCACCAGGACGGAGAAATCATCGTCGGGGGCATTGAGCTGGATGGAGACGAACGTAAAGCCGAGGCAGTCCGTCGTGACGTCGGTATGGTCTTCCAGCAATTCAACCTCTTCCCGCATCTGACGATCTTGGAGAACTGTACCCTTGCGCCGATGTGGGTAAAGAAGATGTCGCGCAAGGAGGCCGCCGAGATCGCGATGCACTTTCTGGAGCGAGTCCGCATTCCCGAACAGGCCAACAAGTACCCAGGTCAATTGTCAGGCGGCCAACAGCAGCGCGTTGCAATCGCGCGCGCGCTGTGCATGAGCCCCCGGGTCATGCTCTTCGACGAACCGACCTCCGCGCTTGACCCGGAAATGGTAAAGGAAGTGCTGGACACGATGGTGGAGCTTGCTCGCGAGGGCATGACAATGATCTGCGTGACGCACGAGATGGGGTTTGCGCGGCAGGTGTCAGACCGTGTGATCTTCATGGACGAGGGCCGCGTGGTGGAAGAAGCGCCTCCGCAGGACTTCTTTGCCAATCCGAAATCCGAGCGGGCGAGCCTTTTCCTGAGTCAACTTCTACACTAGACGCTGCCGTGGGGGGCCTTCGGTCGCGTTGCACAGTTTGGCGCAGGTCATGCGGGTCGGGTGAGAATCGTCGCCGTTGCTGCATGCAATCGATCGCGCGCGGCAGCGGGCTACTTCCTGGCGAGGCTGAATGTGAAATGGGTTCCGCGATGATAATCCAACGCGTAATTCACCGGAAGGCCGGCCGCGTTGAAGCAGGTTTCGGCAATAAGCAGAGCAGGTCCGAAATCTTCAAGATCATGACGACCGGTGACCTCCCCCGGTAACATCACCGCCGAGACATTCGCCGCAGACATCCTCGGTCGGTTCTTGTACTTCTCCAGGAGATTGAGAAGCGAGCCGCTCCAGTCGACATCGTAGAGCTTGGTCGGGATGATCGTTCGAGGCACATAGTCGATACTGTAGATGATGGGCTCCGAGCCCTGCATGCGAAGCCGCTCGACGCGGATAACCCGTGCCTGTTCATCGAGCTTCAGCTTTTCCCGGAGCAGATCACTCGCGACCTCCTCTGCGATGGAAAGAACCTTGGTCGCTGGCTTGTAACCGAAGTGCCGCGTCATCTCGGTGACGCTCTCGAACACGGTGATCGGGCGATCCACCTGAACCGCCGACATTGCCGAAACGAAGCGCCCCCGGCCATGTTCGACGTAGATGATGTCGTCCTGTTCCAGGAGCTTGAAGGCCTCCCGCAGGACCGGACGAGAAATCTTGAATCGCTGTGTCAACTGCGCTTCCGTTGGAAGCTTGTCGCCGGGGCGCAATCCTTCTTCTCGGACAAGGTCCGCAAGTCGGTCCCTCAACTGGACAACCAGAGAGCGGGAATCTCTTAAGGGCTCTTCCAATGCGTTCCTCATCTGTGCGACCAGCCAATGTTCTTGTCCGACAACGTCGGACAGGTCAAGCTTCAAGTCCTGATGTGAGCAGGCGGATAAACCGTGCATAATCCCAGACGAGGATCGCCCTTCAACTCTTGACGTCATCCTTCCAGACTGTAAGATGTCTTACAATATGCAGCTGAGATAGATCCCAAACGGAGACACCATAGAATGCTGAATTTCGACGAGCAGCGATTTCTTCGCATCCAAAGCGGAGCGACGTCGCTCCAGAAGCGGATCAATACGGCAATCTCATCCTGTTTGGCGGGAGGGGCAGAAAACATCTTCTTTCTGGGCACCGGAGGCGCTGCCATCTTGATGCAGCCGGCCGCCGAGCTCTTGCGGAACCGGTCGCGTTTCCCGGTCTTCCTCGACATGCCCGCCGAGATCGTGATCACCGGCTCTGTTCACCTGACCAGTAAGTCAATCGTGGTCATGCCGTCTTTGTCGGGGACCAC
>DASYHX010000208.1:0-3538 GCA_035998065.1 Pseudorhizobium sp. | reverse complement strand
CCGGACGTTTTGACACGTGCCGGATGACCTCCGCGTTCCTCAACCCATCCTCGGATCTCTTCGTGATCGGTCGTCTCCACGGATTTGCTCATCTGTGCCTCCTTCTTGCGTTGGTACAGTCAAAACCGGGGCGCCAGGGCTTATGTTCCTGAGGAATATCTTTGATCTCGCGAATGATATTGCCAAGCTGTCGCGTCACTTTCGCGATTGGCAGATTTCCTGGAGCGTCCGTTAAACGTTTAGTCAGCTGAGATCTGCCGGCGAAAGACCTCATTGCGGATGATGCGGCATACTGCCCCGCTGCGGCGATCCGCCCGTATTGACCTTCGGTCACACTAAATCATCTTAGGGAGGTCGAACCCGGACATCGGGATTGGTCGCTAAGGTGTAGGGCTCATGTTCGAAAATATGGACGCCATTCTTCTGGCTCGCTTTCAGTTCGCCTTTACGGTGTCCTTTCACATTATCTTCCCTGCATTCTCCATTGGACTTGCAAGTTATCTAGCGGTGCTGCAGGGGCTGTGGCTTTGGACGAAGCAGGAAGTCTACATCGAGCTCTTTGACTTCTGGAAGACGATCTTCGCCCTTGCCTTTGGCATGGGCGTCGTCTCCGGCATTGTGATGTCCTACCAGTTCGGCACGAACTGGAGCGTGTTTTCAGACAAGGCAGGACCCGTCATTGGGCCGCTCATGGGCTACGAGGTGCTGTCTGCTTTCTTCTTGGAGGCGGGCTTTCTCGGCGTCATGCTGTTTGGACGACATCGGGTAGGCCCGCGGCTTCATTTCTTCGCAACGCTGATGGTGGCGTTCGGCACCTTGATGTCGGCGACCTGGATCCTTGCGGTAAACTCGTGGATGCAGACGCCTCAGGGCTTCGGCATGAACGATGTTGGTCAGTTTGTGCCCGAGGACTGGTGGGCGATCATCTTCAACCCATCCTTCCCCTATCGTCTCGTGCACATGGTGCTCGCGGCGTACCTTACAACTGCACTAGTCGTCGGGGCAGTTGGTGCGCTCCATCTTCTTCGCCACACCTCGCCCCTGCGCGCCGGCACGATGTTCTCCATGGCGATGTGGATGCTGACGATCGTCGCACCGCTTCAGATCCTGGCCGGCGACATGCATGGCCTCAACACTCTTGAGCATCAGCCGACGAAGGTGATGGCGATGGAGGGCCACTACGAAAGCCATCCTGACGGTGCACCGCTCATCCTCTTTGGCATACCCAATCCAGAAGAAAAGCGTGTGGATTACGCGATCGAGATACCGAAGCTTTCGAGCCTCATCCTGAAGCACGACCTCAACGCGCCACTTCCCGGACTCGACACAGTTCCCGAGGAACTGCATCCGCCGGTGCCGATCGTCTTCTGGTCTTTCCGAATAATGATCATGCTTGGCTTTTCGATGCTCGGCTTGGGCCTCTGGAGCCTTTGGTGCCGCTGGCAGGGGACGTTCTACCAGAGTGATGGATTGCATCGCGCTGCCCTGCTCATGGGCCCGGCAGGCTTTGTCGCGGTACTGGCGGGGTGGGTCACGACGGAGGTCGGCCGGCAGCCGTTCACTGTGTACGGACACTTGATGACGGTAGATTCGGTTTCTCCCATTTCCGCTCCCGCTGTCGGTTCCTCGCTGGTGGCCTTTATTGTTGTCTACTTCCTCGTGTTCGGGGCGGGCACGTTCTACATCCTTCGCTTGATGTCCCGGTTGCCGCGCGATCCGCTCGGCGATCTTGACGAGGGCCCGGTCCGTACCGCCGGCATCACCCCGGCTCCTCACCTCGCGCGCAAGCAGGAGTACGACCATCATGGAAATTGATCTGGCGTTCATCTGGGCGGCGATCATTGCTTTTGCTGTCCTCGCCTACGTCATCCTCGACGGGTTCGACCTTGGGGTCGGAATCCTCTTCCCGCTTTTTCCCGACAAGCGCGACAAGGACGTGATGATGAACAGCGTCGCCCCCGTCTGGGACGGCAACGAGACCTGGCTCGTCCTGGGCGGCGGAGGCCTTCTTGCGGTCTTCCCGCTGGCCTACGCTACGATCCTGCCAGCGCTCTACGCGCCGATCATCGCGATGCTGCTCGGTCTCATCTTTCGCGGCATCGCATTTGAGTATCGCTGGCGCTCGCGCCGCGCGGAAGGACTTTGGAATTGGGCCTTCACCGGCGGCTCGGCGGTCGCAGCCTTTGCGCAAGGTGTGGCGCTTGGGGCGCTGGTCCAGGGTATTCCGGTGGAGAACCGCGCCTATGCCGGCGGCTGGTGGGACTGGCTGACGCCGTTCTCCGTAGCGACCGGATTTGCGGTCCTTGTCGGCTATGCACTGCTGGGTGCGACCTGGCTCGTCATGAAAACGACCGGCGACCTTGCGCATCGCGCCCGCCACTACGCCTATCTCTCGGGCGTCGCCACGCTTCTTGCCATGGGTTCCGTCAGCCTCTGGACGCCGTTCCTTGAACCTCTCTATCTCGAGCGCTGGTTCAACTGGCCGACGGCGGCGTTCAGCGTCATCGTTCCACTCCTTGTCGCCGGCTGCTTTTTGACGCTGGTTCACGGGCTTCGCACGCACCACGACACGCGCCCGTTCATCGCCTCGCTCGGCCTCTTCGTCCTCGGCTATGCGGGCATCGGCATCAGCTTTTACCCGTACATCGTGCCGACATCGGTGACGATCTGGGATGCCGCCGCGCCCGATGAGAGCTTGGCCTTCCTGCTGGTGGGCGCCGCGGTCCTGGTCCCGCTGATCCTCGCCTACACGACCTACGCCTACTGGGTTTTCCGCGGCAAGGTCGATCCGGAAGAAGGCTACCACTGATGCCGGCTCCTGGTACCGGCAAGCGGATTCTCTGGTTTGTCGGACTTTGGTTTGCCGGTGTGATCTGCGTCGCAACCGTGGGGCTGCTGATCAAGCTCTGGCTTGGCGCGTGATTACGTCTCGCCGGGATACTGGTTGTCCTTCAACAGCTTCGCGAGGTGCACCGTGTTGCGGGCAAGCATGCCGACGGTGCTGGTGACCTTCTCCGGGATCTTCTCCAGATCACTAAAGTTGGTGCTGTTCATCGCTTCCCCGACCCAGTAGGCCACGGCGTTGGCGGGGATGGTGAAGCCGACGTCGCTCAGCGCCTGGTAAAGCTCGGCCGAAACATGGTGCGCCCCATCCTCGTTGCCGACGACCGCAACGGCAGTCACGCGTCCGTACGATACCATCCTCCCCTGATCGTCTGTTTCGCTGAGGAAGGCGTCCATTCGCTCCAGTGCACGCTTGGCAACGCTGGAGGGCTGTCCCATCCAGATCGGCGTCCCGAGGATCAGAATGTCTGCGTCAAGCACCATTTGGCGGATCTTCGGCCACTCGTCACCCTCGCCTTCATCCGAAAGCACGCCGGGCTTGATGTTGTAGTCTGCCAGTCGAAGGATGGTGGTCTCGACGCCCATCGGCTTCATCGAAGCCTCGATGAGGCCGAGCATGCGATCGGTTGACGAGGGTTCGCCACCGCTCGACTTCAGCGTGGCATTGAGGGCAAGCGCGGTCAGAGACATATTT
>DASYHX010000203.1:0-2704 GCA_035998065.1 Pseudorhizobium sp. | reverse complement strand
TTCCTTCGCAAAGATGCGCGCGATGCCCTTCGCCGAGCCCCAGCCCCCTGCCGGACCATCATAATGTACAGTCTCGTCCTTCGACATGGAGCTCCCCTTGGATGCGTAACGAGCGTTTGGTTGACCAGTTTGGGCGGTTCACCGCCCATTCGCGTACTGCTGAACAGGCAACACGCAGGGCATGATGAAGTTCCAGATAGCGCCCCGCGCACCCCTCCAACGCCATGGCCGCGGGACGCGCCGACCACCGGGGGAAACTTTTGGTTCGTTGGGGGGTTGTGATCTTACCGGCGCTAGTCGACCGGCCGTGCCGGGGCCTCTTCAGCCTGAAATCAATCATCAGCGGGAGCGACAACATGCCAGAGAAACATCCGAATACCGTTCGCTGGGGCGGTCCCGGCGCAAGCCATGAGGATCGCACCAAGCCTATACCGGAAAAGCAGGACCCGCGCCCCGATGGGGCGCCGACCAATCCGCCCGTCAGTCGAGTTTCCGGTGGCGGTGGGGAGCGAGATGAGAAGCATAGCCACGTCGACAACATGCGCAGCAGCAAGTCGCACACATCTGGAACGCCAAGCCCGACCTATGGCCGGGAATGGAAAGACAACATGCCTCGCGACTAGAGTCCTTGTGCTTTGGGAAGCTCCGGGCGCCCACATGGCTGGGCGTCCGGATTTCGCCTGGTTTCCTCCAGACAACAATGAGAAGGCGGAATGTCGGATGTAAGGAAAGAGCCCGTCGTAAGCGGGTATCAGGCGCTTTCTTGGGGCTCCATATTTCGCCTTCTGCTGCTCATGGCGGGCGTTGCGGCAGCAGCATTCTTGATCTGGAGCCTGACCCACCTTCTTCTGCTCGCATTCGGCGCGATGCTATTCGGAATGCTGATCCGGGCCCTGTCCGATACGATCGAAGATCACACGCCCTTGCCGGCAACGCCATCGCTTATCGGCGCCACCGTCGTCATCCTGGCACTCGTCGTCGCCTTCGGCCTGCTTCTCGGATCGCAGGTTCGCATGCAGTTTACAGAGCTGGTCCAGCGCCTTCCTGACCTTGTGCAGATGGTGGCGGATCGATTCGGTATCGACAATCCGCAGGACGCGCTGATGCAGCAGGTCGAGGAGGCGGTGGCGCAAGCCTCGTTCCTCACGAACTTTGCCGGCATCTCCTCAACCGCGCTGGGCATTGTGAGCGATCTCTTGATCGTCTTCGTGGCCGGAATATATCTTGCTGCTGATCCTGGGATCTACCAGCGTGGCTTGCTTCTCCTCTTTCCACGCTCAAACCGGCAGGATGCCCGCGAGACCCTCGAAGTCATCGGAGCCTCGCTTCGGCTCTGGCTTCTTGGTCAGTTGCTAGGAATGTTGCTGGTAGGGGCGCTTTCTGCAGCGGGTCTATGGTACCTCGGTGTTCCTTCGGCGTTGGCGCTTGGCCTGATCGCGGCGCTGTTCGAGTTCATTCCGATCCTTGGGCCGATTCTGGGGGCCATTCCAGCCGTGGCGACCGCCTTCGCGGAAGACCCTGTCACGGCGCTGTGGGTTATCGGGCTCTACGTTATTATTCAGCAGATCGAGGGCAACCTGATTACGCCGATGATCCAGCAGCGGATGGTGAAAGTGCCGCCGGCTTTGACGATATTTGCGGTGGTGGGTTTTGCGCTTCTGCTAGGACCTCTCGGCGCCGTGTTTGCCATGCCGCTGCTCGTTGTGGTCTTTGTCACCATCAAGAAGCTCTGGATCCAGGAGACTTTGGACGAAGATGTGTCATTGCCCGGTCAGGAGGATGAACAACCGCCCATCGCCTCTGCTCAGCAATAAAAAAGCCCTGCCGGTGGCAGGGCTAGTTGGTTGGGGAGAAGACTGTTCGGTAACCGAGATCTAGATTTCAGGGCAGCCACGGACGTTGGCAAAAACGATGCGATCGGGCCCGCGACGCGTCATGCCCTCGACAGTTACGCTGCGTCGGGTGACGCGCGTGACCTCGGCCCGACGAAAACCTTCGCTGCGGGCGATCGAGAGAGCCTCGCGGGGGCTGCAATCGCCGCGCCGGCGATCCCGCCGGTCGCGATCTCGATCGCGGATAACAGGACGAACACCGTCAGGACCGATACGGAGTTCCAGATCTTGTGCACTGGTCGTCGGAGCGCTTGTGCCGATCGAGGCTATCGCAAGAGCGACCGTGATCGCGGATCGGGTGAGAAGGTTCAGCATGGTATCCTCCGTAGCGACGCAGACGGTCGCGCGATTTTTGTGATGTCATGAACGCGCGGTTGAAGAAGTGGTTCCTGCTGTTTCTCCAAATCAGCTAAGTCGCAGTGGCCGCAGACGCCATGAACAAAGGCCGCCTTTAGGCAGCCTTTTGAGGTAGTTCCAACGAACAAAATGATATTCAGCGGAAGCGCGGAGCTCGAGACGCATTCATGAGGAGTTCCTGCTGCGTCGCAAAAGCGCCCAGCAGCTTCACCAGCCGATCTTCTTCTTCCTGCTTCAGGCGGTAACGCTTTGCGAACTCACTCACGCTCCAGACCTTCCGCAAGCCAACGTCGGGAATTTGCTCGACGTCAAAATGTTCGCTCATCTCTCACCCCCGATACGCAGTATCTCTCCACAACTCGGAAGCGAGCAGGAAGTTCCGGAAGAAGATGAAGATAGTTTGCCCGCCGATGGTTCAGCCGTCGTTGGTGGAATTGAGCTCCTGCGGCCGGATG
>DASYHX010000187.1:0-6707 GCA_035998065.1 Pseudorhizobium sp. | reverse complement strand
GTACGTCGGCAAGGCTCGCAGCCTGAAGAAACGGGTGAGCAACTACGCTCAGGGACGCGTCCACTCCAACCGGCTGTCGCGCATGGTGCGCGAAACGACGCACATGGAGTTCGTCACGACGCGCACGGAAACCGAGGCGCTACTGCTCGAGGCGAACCTCATCAAGCGCCTGCGCCCACGCTTTAACGTGCTGCTGCGCGACGACAAGTCTTTCCCCTATATCATGATCACCGGCGACCACCGTGCACCTGCCATTTTCAAGCACCGCGGCGCACGCGCCCGCAAGGGCGAGTATTATGGCCCCTTCGCTTCGGCGAGCGCGGTCGGCCGGACAATCAACTCGCTACAGCGAGCCTTTTTGCTGCGGACCTGCACCGACAGCGTCTTCGAGACGCGCACACGGCCATGCCTCCTCTACCAGATCAAGCGCTGCTCCGGCCCCTGCACCCACGAAATCAGTGACGAGGGGTATGCCGAACTCGTTCGCGAGGCGAAGGATTTCCTGTCGGGCAAAAGCCAGAACGTGAAGGCCACGATCTCACGGCAGATGGCGGAAGCCTCCGAGGATCTCGATTTCGAGCGCGCCGCGATCTATCGCGACCGGCTGGCGGCGCTCAGTCACGTGCAAAGTCACCAGGGCATCAATCCGGCCGGCGTCGATGAGGCGGACGTGTTCGCGATCCATCACGAGGGCGGCCTCACCTGCATCCAGGTGTTCTTCTTCCGGACCGGCCAGAACTGGGGCAATCGCGCCTATTTTCCGAAGACCGATCCGCAGATGACCGGCGCGGAGGTGCTCAACGCTTTCCTGGCGCAGTTCTACGACGACAAGCCGGTGCCGAAGCAGATCCTCCTGTCCCAGACAGTGGAGGAGCAGGAACTGCTGGCGATGGCGTTTTGCGAAAAGGCCGGCCAGAGGGTGACGATTTCCGTTCCGCAACGGGGCGAGAAGCGGGACCTCGTCGAACACGTCCTAGGGAACGCTCGCGAGGCACACGGTCGCAAGCTCGCCGAGACCTCCTCCCAGGCACGCCTGTTGAAAGGCTTTGCCGACACCTTCGGCCTCTCCTACGTGCCGCGGCGCATCGAGATCTACGACAACTCGCACATCATGGGCACCAATGCGGTGGGCGGCATGGTGGTCGCCGGGCCGGAAGGCTACGTGAAGAACCAGTACCGCAAGTTCAACATCAAATCGACGGAGATCACCCCCGGCGACGACTTCGGCATGATGCGCGAAGTGATGACGCGCCGTTTCAGCCGGCTGCTGAAGGAGGAAGGCAGGCCGGACCGTTCGCATACAGCCGCTCCCGAGGATGCGGCAGATGCCCCCTTCCCTGCATGGCCGGACGTGATCCTGATCGATGGCGGCCAGGGGCAGATGTCGGCAGTGCGGGGCATCCTGGACGAACTGGGCATCCGCGATGTGGTCACGGCGATCGGCGTCGCCAAGGGCGTTGATCGTGACGCGGGACGAGAGCGATTCTTCACCGACGGCCGCAGCGATTTCTCACTCCCGCCACGAGACCCCGTCCTTTACTTCGTCCAGCGCATGCGCGACGAGGCGCACAGGTTTGCCATCGGCTCCCACCGCGCCCGCCGCAAGAAGGAGATGGTCAAGAACCCGCTCGACGAGATTGCCGGGATTGGGCCCGGTCGCAAACGGAAGCTGCTCCAGCATTTCGGCACAGCCAAAGCTGTCTCCCGCGCGGGGCTCAACGACCTGATGGCGGTGGAGGGTATTTCAGAAACCGTCGCCAAGATCGTCTACCATCATTTCCATGAGAAGCCGTCCGGCTGATGTCGCGATTGGAACTCGAATGGCCGCCCCGGCTGTTGACGCCTGCTGCAGGAAGGGCCAACTAAGGGAAGTTAATCAACAGGTTTTGAAATGACATCGCGCGCGTACAATATTCCTAATCTTCTGACCTATGCGCGCATCGTTGCCGTGCCGATGATCGTCCTTTGCTTTTTTGTCGAAGGCAAACTGGCCAGTTCGGATTTTGCTCGGTGGACTGCGCTTTTGCTCTTTGCCGTTGCCTCCATAACGGACTACCTGGACGGCTACCTGGCGCGCATCTGGAACCAGACCTCTAATATCGGGCGTATGCTTGATCCTATCGCCGACAAGTTGCTGGTTGCTTCGGTCCTGTTGCTTATGGCCGCGGACGGTACGATTGCCGGATGGTCCATCTGGGCAGCGATCACGATCCTCTGCCGGGAGATCCTGGTCTCGGGTCTGCGGGAGTATCTTGCGGCGCTGAAAGTCGCCGTACCGGTGACGCGGATCGCAAAATGGAAGACGACGATCCAGATGGTCGCGATCGCATTCCTGCTGGCCGGTCCCGCGGGCGACAAGATCCTCCCTTATACGACCGAACTTGGGATAGGCCTGCTCTGGATCGCAGCTGTTCTGACGATGTACACCGGCTACGACTACTTCAAGGCCGGCCTGAAGCACATGGTGGATTGAGATGCCAAAGCTCGTCTATTTCGCCTGGGTGCGCGAGCGCATCGGCAAGCCGGAAGAGGAAATCGAACTTCCGGAAGACGTCAGGACGGTGCGCCAGTTGCTCAGTCACCTGAAGAGCCTTGGTGAGGAGTATGAGGCGGCGCTTCAGTATCCGGAGGTGATCCGCGTCGCGCTCGACCAAGAGCATGTCGAGCACCATGAGTTGATCGGCAATGCACGTGAAATTGGCATCTTTCCACCGATGACGGGTGGCTGAGCCATGACGGCGCCTTCGGTCCGCGTACAAACGCAGGATTTCGAGCTGCAAGCCGAGATCGATGCGCTGACGCACGACCGGCGAGACATCGGCGCAGTTGTGACATTTACGGGCCTCTGCCGCGACGAGCAGGGTTCACTGTCTGCGCTGGAACTTGAACACTATCCGGGCATGGCAGAAGCAGAGATGCAGCGGACCGCGGAGCTTGCGGTGGAGCGTTTTTCCTTGCTCGGCCTCACCGCCATTCATCGCTTCGGCAAGATTGCCCCTGGGGAGAACATCGTGCTGGTGATCGCAACGGCACCGCACCGCCAGGCCGCTTTCGACGGCGCAAGCTTCATGATGGACTTCCTCAAAACCTCCGCACCCTTCTGGAAGAAGGAGCATAAGGCGGACGGTTCAACCGGGCACTGGGTTGCCGCCAAGGATGCGGACAACCGGGCGCGTGACCGGTGGCGGTGACGAGCATGTCCTGTCGCTGGAAGCCGCCGACAGGGGAAACCCGATGTTCCTATTGCTGAACCTGCCATAACTGGCCGGAATAATTTCCACAGGGCGCGAGATGCGCGGTGTTGTCAGCGATCCCCCCGTTGACGATGTCCAGGCACATGTCATCTCCGCGAAACTGCGTCGTCAACCGCACGTCGTCACCTTCGCCACGCATCTGCCAGAGTTGGCCCGAGTAGTTTCCGCATGGGCGCATTTCCACAACGTTGTTGCGGTTTCCGCCATTCACAACATCAAGGCACATGCCGTTCCCGATCCATTCGTTGCGAATTCTCAGCCAGTCTCCCTCCGAGGAGATCACCCATTTCTGCATCTGTCCGCCGTCCTGCGGCCGCAACTGGGTCATGCCGACAAACGGGCCATCAGTTACTGCTTCGAGGACCATGTGGGGCCCTCTGAACATCGTGGTCAGTTCGACGGATTGCGCGAGGGCGCTCATCGGAAAAAGCAAGAGGAAGCAGGCGATAAGGCTCACACGCAGTTTAGGCGCCATCATTGTCTCCCGGCGATGGAGGTTAAAGTTCAAGTGTTGGAGAATAATCAATAGCCGACGCCAGGGAATACCCTCCCGGGGCTATCCACCGATCAAACACTGCTGCCGGCAAAGCTGCTGTCGGAGGAGCTAGTCTCGACGGCTGATCCTCCGTGTTCACGACTCAGGGACGCCTGCGTTTTCCGGAGCCATGCGCTGTATAAAAAAGCCGGCGCGAGGCCGGCTTTTTTAGCATTGTATAAGGCAGGCTGATCAGCCGACGATTTCGGTGTCGGAGAACCAGTACTTGATTTCCTGGGCTGCGGTTTCCGGAGCATCCGAGCCGTGAACCGAATTTTCGCCGATGGAAAGGGCGAAGGTTTTGCGGATCGTGCCTTCGGCAGCCTGTTCCGGGTTGGTGGCACCCATGATTTCGCGGTTCTTGAGGATGGCATTCTCGCCTTCCAGGACCTGGACGACGGTCGGGCCGGAGGTCATCCCTTCGACGAGCTCGCCGAAGAAGGGACGCTCCTTGTGAACGGCGTAGAAGCCTTCCGCTTCGCGCTTGCTCATCCAGACGCGCTTGGAGGCAACGACGCGCAGGCCGTTGTCTTCGAACACCTTGGTGATGGCGCCCGTCAGGTTGCGCTTGGTGGCGTCCGGCTTGATCATCGAAAACGTGCGTTCAATCGCCATCGTCTTAAGTCCTTGTTCCAGAGAAAGTGGGCGGTCTTTACCCGCCCGCCGCTCTGGAAACAAGGGGGATCCGGCAATTTCACGCCGCTGTCACACGGCGTCCGAGGCCGTCGTAGAGGTCGAGGCAGCGCTCGAACCACTGCATCACCGAATCGTCCTCGGCCAAGGGCGGCGTTCCCGCCGTTACCCGCATCCATTGGAGCGCACCGAACAGGATGTAATCGGCAAAGAGCGGCCGTTCCCCACCAAGGTAGGGCTGGAAGTGAAGCGTGCGGCGCACCGGCTCCAGCCGGGATGCGAAGGCGGCGCGCTCCGCCTCCCCCTCGACCGCGACCTCTTCGATCGGCTTTCCAAGACGCTCCAGCCGGCTCTGGCGGAAATACGCCTGGTCGCCTTCGTCGAGCATGTTGTGGATGTGCATGATCGCCATCTTGGTGACCGGCATGTGGAGGATCATCTGCGAGAAGCTTTCCACGAACCGCGAGAGCGCCTTCCCGCCCTCCCCGCCGAAGAGCGTCGGGTGATCCGGATAGGTTTCTTCGAGATATAGCGCGATGTCGAAGCTGTCGCGCACGAGGCGATCACCGTCGCGAAGGATCGGCACCGTCTTGGAAAATCCGTCCTCGATGGCGGGAATGGCGGTGAAGGGATAGGGGCGCTCGACATAATCCAGCCCCTTGTGGGCGAGCGCCAGCGACACCTTCCAGCAATGCGGGGAAAAGGGCCGCGTCTCGTCCTTGCCGCAGAGGGAATAGAGTACTCTTGTCATTCAAAGCTCCCGATCATGATCGCGCCATTGTGGCGGCGCGCACGGCTCAGATCCAATCAGCAAAATTCATGGATCGCATCACACACGCCGGTGATCTTTGCCAATATGATGGCGCTGATCCACAGGAGATTTTCGATGCGCCGCCATTTCCAGATGTTCGCCGACTACAACCGCTGGGCCAACGCGCTTGTCTACGAAGACTGCGCCTCTCTGTCCGACGAGGAATATCGGGCAGACAAAGGGGCGTTCTTCGGCTCGGTCCACCGCACGCTCAACCATCTCCTGGCCGCCGACCGTATCTGGCTCAAGCGGATGACGGGATCGGGAACTGCGCCAGAGGCGCTGGACGCGATACTTTACGACAACTTTGCCGAACTGCGCGCGGCGCGTGAGGCCGAAGACCGGAGGCTCATCGACTGGGTCGGCACGCTGGCGGAAGAGCAACTGGCACAGCCCTTCAGCTACAGCCCGATCAGCAACCCAGCGGTGATCACGCAACCGCTTGGGCCGGCGCTATCGCATGTCTTCAACCACCAGACCCACCATCGCGGGCAGGTGCACATGATCCTGACATCGCTGGGAAAGCCCTCGCTCACGCTCGATCTCATCTATTTCCTGCGCGCTGAGGGGCGGCAGTGGATGTAGGCCAGGCAGGTCGTTTGCTCCGCCCCGTTCGCGCGGAGATGGCCTTCAACGGGAACAATCAGTCCTGTGACCGTCTTTCCCTGCCTGAGCGGACCCTAGGGCATGGCAACCAGCCTTCGTCAAGCGCGTGAATTCACGAGGGGTCCGAGGGAGAACTGAAACAGACGATGTTTGAAGACATGTCTCCGCTCCTGCTGGGCGCCCTCGGCAGTCTGGTTGCCGGTCTGTGCACGGCTCTGGGTGCAGTTCCCGTTCTCTTCGGTCGACGTCCGAGCGGCGCGTTCCGTGACCTGTCTCTAGGGTTTGCCGCCGGCGTGATGCTGTCGGCCTCATTCTTTTCTCTGATCATTCCGGCACTCGATGCTGCCGAAGAACAGTTCGGCGCGGGCGCCGTGCCGGCAGCGATCGCCTGTATCGCGATCCTGCTCGGCATGGCCGGCGTCGCGCTGATGAACGAGTTTCTGCCGCACGAGCATTTCGACAGCGGTCACGAAGGCCCAAAGGGCGCGTCGCTGCGGCGTATCTGGCTCTTTATTATCGCCATCACGATCCACAACATTCCCGAAGGATTGGCGGTCGGCGTCGGCTTCGGCGCGCATGGCTTCGAGGGTGGGCTTCCGCTTGCGATCGGGATCGGCTTGCAGAATGCGCCCGAGGGACTGGCCGTGGCAGTCTCCCTGCTGGGAGAAGGGTACAGCAAGTGGCGCGCCTTCGTCATCGCCGGGTTGACCGGCCTCGTCGAGCCGCTGGGAGGATTGCTGGGTGCGGGTCTTGTCGGCATATCGCAGCCACTGCTCCCCTGGGGTCTCGCCTTTGCGGCAGGCGCCATGCTCTATGTCATCAGCCACGAGATCATTCCCGAGACCCACCGCAGCGGGCATCAGAAGCA
>DASYHX010000184.1:0-21945 GCA_035998065.1 Pseudorhizobium sp. | reverse complement strand
CTGGTCTTTGCGCTGCAGCCACAAAAGCTTGGCGAGCCGCGCGCAGCGCGGCGAACCGCACCTCACTCAGCGGCCTTGCCACCTGTCCGGCTCAACGAAACGGCCACAGCTTACAGCTCGACAACAGAAGCGGGCAGCCGTTGCCACGGCTGCACGCTCGAGATCATCCTCCCTTCAAGCGCTGCATGGCTTCTGCCAACGTCCAAAGCGCCCGGTTCAAGACGACGTTCTGGTCGATGCCTTTGATGGCGCGGGTACGACTGCGGCGCATCCGTCCATCGGCACCGGAGTAGCGCCCCTGCAACCCGCCGCGTATCACGTTCTCCTGGATGACGTTGAACGTTCTCCACAAACTTTGCCCGGCATCTTCGCGCCGACGCGGGGCGATGATCTGATCGGGGCGGATCGGGCTGTCGCTCTCGCCATAGCGGACAACAAGGCTGGCCTCTGCCAAGACACGCTGTTCGTCCTGCGATAGCCGCGTGCTTTTCATCGCTTCGGCGGCCTCGATCAGACGCGGGAAGTCCCTGGCAACGGTGTGGACGCCTTCGACAATTTGATCCTGGATGTTACCCTTGTGAGGGACGCGGACCTCCTCGAAGCGCTCACCAGCGACCATGCTGTTGGTGCAGACGAACCGCAGCATTCCTGCAAACATCTGATAGGCGGACGTCCCGTCGTGGCTGTTGACGATGATGACCTCCGCTGCCTCGGGCTTGCCGATGCCATCGTCACGGCGCAGGCGCAGCATGTGCTTGGCGTGGCCCTGGCGGCTGCTGTCGCGCGGGATGGACTGGACAGCAAAGAACGGCAACCATCCTTCCCGGCGCAGTCCCTCGACAATCCTGATGGTTGGCACATGCACATAGCGGTCTGACCGGCTGTCATGCGCTTCATCTGCGAAGATGGAAGGGACGTACTGGTAGAGGGCCTCGTTATCGAGCGCCTCTCGGCCGCTGATTTGGCGGACGTGTCGGCCAAACCGTGTTGCAAGCTGATGATACATGAGTTTGCCTCCGTGGGGTCGTGGGTGAAAGCGCAGCGCTGCGCTGCAACCCTGGCCGTCGCCGAGACCGGGGGTGCAAGATGCAAGGGCGGCCGGGCGGGAGGGGGATCACCCGGCCTGCACGAAAATGAGGCACGAATGGAGGAAGGCTGGGGACACCGGTCCGGACGAGCGTCAGCGGCCCTTGCACCGCGCGGGGGCAGCGCCCCAGCCAGCCCGAGGCCAAGTGGCGCTTGTGCCACGCAGGATCGTAGAAGAGGATCTGCCCGCTCGCCTCCAAGTGATTAAGTTCCGCTTCCCGGGCAGCTCCCACCACCTGCATCGACCGGCGTCAGTCCGAGATGCAGGAACAACAATGAAGAGTATCGGAGAAATCAGCATAGCGACGCACCGCAGGGGCGGGATTTCGGGCATTCTCGACACGGACTTGGCCGGAACAAGGGCTGCCGCAGGAGGCCTAGCATCGCGCCGCAAAGCGGAGGCCGGGACCGACCGCCCCCGGCCAAGCCGTACCGAATGACAGTCGGTCGAACGGTCAACCTATGTCTGGTGTGACGGTGGATCTGGCTATTGTACCGACTGCGGCGCGCCACAGCGCATGCCGAGGGCGCCCGTTGATGACCAGGGACGCAGAACCCGCTTTGGTTTGATGCACTGGACGTCGTCCCTGTCGCCGTTCAAGCGGACATATTCGCTTCCCCCTGTCCAGCCACCGGAGAAGGATGCAGACTGTCCTGGCAGGCGCCCGTTTTCGCCAAGGAACAGTGCGGCGGTGATGACCGTCAGCTTGGTGTATGTCTCTCTCCCGTTGATCCGCCCAAACCAGAGGAATCGACGCCGTCCCCGCGCAACACGGCGCACTCACCGGCCCGGATGCACGACAGGCCTGCAGCCCGCTCGCCATTCCGGAGCTCAGGAATTTCTCCTGGGCTTAGAAGCCAAACGAGCGGCGGCGACCGCGGGAGGCGAGGAAATAAGGATGCTCCTGACGTCGCAAGGATACGCAAACCGCGTCATTTTTGAGTTTTGCGGATAACGAACTCTATGGCATCGCCAA
Source organism: Pseudorhizobium sp. (assembly GCA_035998065.1). Taxonomy (GTDB): domain Bacteria; phylum Pseudomonadota; class Alphaproteobacteria; order Rhizobiales; family Rhizobiaceae; genus Neorhizobium. Next base: position 19,882 of record DASYHX010000184.1, on the reverse strand, counting down.
CGGTAACGATCGTCTCAGCCAAGTCATCGGGAACCTCGATATCGAAGGCTTCCTCGATCTCCATAACGATCTGAACCACCTCAAGAGAGTCGGCCCCAAGATCCTCGGCAAGGCTAGCGCTCTCTACCACCTGCTCAAGCTTCAAGCCCAGCTGCTCGACTATGATCTGCTTGACCCGGTCACCTATGTCGCGATTATGATTTGTCATTGCGGTCTCCTTCCACGCATCTGCGCGCTCCGAGCCTTTCGATGCAGATTGGCAGCCTGCCGTCGGCACTATGCCTTAAACGGCGGCGACCCGTTGGCGTCTCCACGCGTTCCCAAGCATCGGATTAGTATCCGACGGTCGAGACTGCGGAAACGGTGTCCGTACGCAGATCAGCAGAAGGCAGTACATGGGACGCTCCAGCTGCGAGCAGCAACACCATATCGATATCAGGACAGCCTTCATGGTCTCCTCCTGCAAACACTTGGCATTACTGCGGTAGTCACGGATCGCCCCGGTGCAACCTTGACGCATCGCACCTGGTGCCAGAGCTTGAAGGTCAGAGCGGAGCCAACGGCGAATGTTGGCTCCGCTGTATTCTCTACGACTCTTCGTCGCACTCGGTGATCTCGCATTCTGACTCTTCAGTCGTACGGTTGGCACACTCGTTCAAGGCACGCTCTATTGCCGCGTCCTCCGTGTCATAGCTGTGGCTGTATCCGAAAGTACCTTCATCAGAAACCGCAGCGCATCCCCATGCCAATGCTGAGGTGTTTGCAGAGCTCAGGGCAACCGCACATACAAAGGCAGCAAGCACAAGATCCTTACCCATCTGGATTATATCTGAATCCTCAGTGGCAGTCTGAGACGATGAGCTTGCACTCGGGGCACTCCGCCTTTGCAGCCTTCTGAGCAGCTGCTTCGGTCGGGCCCAGCCCCGTCGCATAGTAAGCCTTGTTGCCAATATAGGCACCGCACTGCTCGAAGGTCAGCACCACCTCGCAGCTGTCATTGCCTGCCGACCTGCATTCACGAATGGCATTTGCCGAAGCTTCTTTCTTTGAGCCCCCATAACCGAGGCCGTACCCGGCATCTTCCGCCGCCATGCCTTGCTCATCATTGACCGCGATGGCGCCGGTGGCAAAAGCAGTTGTGGTGTAGGCGCACGAAAGCATCGCTGCAACAAATGCAGCGGTAAGAACAGGTCTCATTCATTCCCCCTAAAGCTGCTGCAAAATCGCAGCTCGTTACAAGTACTTCATTTCCGCCAAAGTACAATTGCTTGCGCGCGCTGGCGTTAATCGCGCCGTGGTTCGACATGATCGTCGGCGGCGCCCCCTGCCTGTCTTATGCCGAACGGGCAGCGTCAAAAGGCAATGGTCTTCCAGTTCTAATGCCGTCTTACGAGATGAGGTGATCGGCGGCCGGACGTTCGCGACGCATGCCAACGCCGTTGTCGCGACCGTGCCTTTCACATCGCAAAATCAGGTCTTAGTCTCAAGACAGACAATATGCTTCAACCCGTCATCCGCGATGAGCGTCAGTTGCGCATATGCTGAGGGCAACGCGACCTATCCTTGATCAGGAGTTGAGAGCCCACCGTTCTCATCCATGCCATCGACCTGTCCAGCTGCGACCGGTGACTACGACCGCAGCTCGCGGAGACGAACCACTGCGGTACAGCTAATCCTCAGCGTCTCGGAAGCTGATCGTCCAGTCGGAGCCGATGTAGAAACCTTCGGCCATCGTTTCCATTTCAAGAAACTCCAGCGCCTCCTGGAGTTCCCAAGCGGGCACCGCCTGCGCCAGCACTTCACGCGCATCCTCAATCGATAGCGTGGACTTCTGAGTTTGAGTCGGTGTGACGAGCGTCAGGTTGATGTGCTTGCTTGGCATCGACGCTATCTACCCCGCTATTGCAATCTTGCAAGGGGGTCATTCGGCGGACGGATTTGGACCCGGCACTTGTTCGCGCTACCGCTTCCGGCGCTCCTCGCCGGTGCCTTTGTCCCTTGACATGATCCTTACACGCCTGTCGGATCTGACCGGCTCGTCCTCGTCGTGATACGGGAGGAGGAGGGTGAATTTAAAGTGCGCAACGAAGACGTTGTTGCGTCCCCCATGGGCTCTTCGACAACGGAACCGTCTTCATCGAAGCCTTCATTCATCCTGAGGCTCTCACACCGCCCGTGCTCAAGAGGCCGGACCGCAACTTTCAGTTCCTTGGCGATGCTATCAGACATCCTCAATCCCGGCTGAACGCGGGATGCCAGCCACGTGTAAAACCACGGCTCGACGTTGACGACGGCGGCGCCGACAGCCCGGGTACTGGGGGCAGTGGTGGCGCAGCGGGAAGCGGCAACGGAAGCCCCGCATACGCGGATGGTACCGAGAACAATGGCGGGAGCGGCGCGCCCGATGACAACGCCAACGGCAGCCCAGATGCTAGTGGCACCGGCACCGGCACCGCTGAAGGCGACAACGGCGATGGGAATGATGGCAGCGCCGGAGATAAAGGTGATGACGACTGATCCGGCCGGCCTACCCATCTCAGTCAAAGCCTGGAAAGATAAAGTTCTACCAAATTCGGCAACGCGCTGTTGAAATTTTCGAGGCACAAGGGACCCTTGATCCCGGAGCGGCCTATGGAACCTCGATCAGACCGTCGACGATACCCGCGAAAGATCCAGATCTGGAGCGGACGGTTGTTGGTTGATGGTAACGCAGTGGACTGCGCCATTTCCAACACCACAAGGTACGGTTTGAAGTTGATCACCGAAACGGGTATCGATCTGCCCGATGAAGCCGTGGTGGAGTATCCAGACGGAACGACGCGCCGATGCTCCGTCAGATGGCGATGCCAGAATGAGGCGGGTGTCAGCCTGGAAGACTAAGGGCAACTTGCCGACTCCCGCACACGGTACGTTAAGCAGACGGTGGTGCGATGGCTCATGGCGAAACGTCCACGCAAGCCGCCTGCTCCACTACGTGTAGATGACGAACCGCTCCTGAGAAGTGGCGTATACGCCGTCGCGATCCAATGCAGCCGGAGCTCCCTTTCGACCCCAGGCCGGAGCGGGTTGAGCCGTGCTTTGAAAGCTCGTCGCAAGCCCCCGCGGCGACGAATGGTCATATGAGCTGAAGTGGGATGGATACCGTCTCGCAGTTCGCGTTGAGCCGGGGAGGGTGCGGATCATCACCCGGGGCGGACACAACTGGACACATCGCTTCCCGGCATCAAGGCCGCAGGGCGCTACTTCATGCCGAACACGATGATCCTCGATGGAACTCATTGGGCACCAGCGGACGCGGCCCTGGCAAGTTGGCCGCGGGAAATGCAATCCTTTTTGCCTGTGCTCTGCTCTACCTGGACGGCCATGACCTGACAAAGATGGAATACTCACCTGCTTGAGGATGTTCTGGCCGGTTGTGACGGTGGTATCCGGCCTTGGCAAGAGTTTCACGAAGATCCGGACGAACTGTTGCGCCATGCATGCACGAGCAGGAAGGGATCATAGCCAAGCACCGTGGTCGGCCGCACCGGTCGGGCAGGGGCGGCCACTGGCTGAAGATCAAGTGCGTCCAGAGCGATACCTTCGCCATCGTCGGCTACGAGCCGTCGACTGCACGACCCGGTGCCATAGCCAGTCTTTTGCTGGCGGCCCGCTATCGCGACGGCTGGCAAAACGTCGGCAGTGTTGGGACCGGCTTTAAACGCGACAAGTCACGGCGGCTGAGAAAGCAGCTCGACAAGCTCAAGACGAGGATCCCTGTGGTGGCTGTGCGGGCAAGAACCTAGTCATGACCGGACAGTCACTCTCGGCCGAGTCGAGTATTGGCCCTGGACTCATACCTGCACGTTGAGGCATGCCTCGTTCGAGGGGCTGCGAGAGGCGGAGGATTGGACAGAGATCTATCGGCTGCCGGATTAACTGCTGGCTTCCGGCTTGCCCATCCGTTGCTGGTGGATCGCTTCCAGCAAGCGGATGAGTTCATCGTTTGCTGCATTCACTTTTAGGAGATGATCCGCAAGAAGTCCGATTGCCGCGATCACCTCATCCTCTCCCCAGCCAGCCTCCATGGCCTCATGGACAACGTCCTGTAAAGCGTCCTTGATGGCAGTTCGACACAGGTGTTGCCGGTCGTGAGCATCGAGTGCAGTCGGTGGTGCAGGTATCTTCATGCACGGGATATTGGCGCCTTCTGACCATCCGAACATCAGACCTTGGTCCGAACTTCGCCAGGAAAAGGACCTAATGCCGTGGGGTTGTTTTGCTATGCAGCCAGCACAGGATCACACTCGACAGTCACCATCAGTGATCTCGCTCGCGATGTGAAGATGATGTCGGCGCGGGATCTGGTCTGCCGCCGTGCGCGATCACGGCGCCCGTTCGGCGAAGAATTTCGGCACGCCCTGCCGGTTCAGGCGACCTTGAAGCGGGTAGCTGCCGGATATGAGGTAGCGCCGTCTGACGTGGTTCGGAACGTTGCCATCTGCGTTCTCAGTAGCACTGCCTGCTGGGCCAGCGCAGTACTGGCGGCAGTCGCCTCTTCGGCCATTGCCGCATTTTGCTGAGTGGCCTGATCCATCGCATTGACGGCGACGCTGATTTGCTTGACCCCCGCTGATTGCTCCCTGGCTGCATCGGCTATTGCGGTGATGTTTGCGTCGACGTGAGCAATTTGCGACAGCATGTTGGTCAAGGCGGTTCCCGCTTGCCCAACCAGATTTACACCGTCACTTACCGACTGATTAGATTTGGAAATCAGGCTGTTTATGTCTTTGGCTGCCGCGGCGGAGCGTTGCGCAAGTTCGCGGACCTCTTGCGCGACCACCGCAAATCCCTTGCCCGCTTCGCCAGCACGCGCCGCTTCTATTCCGGCATTCAATGCCAGGAGGTTTGTTTGGAACGCTATGGTATCGATGATGCCGAGGATACTTCCGATCTCACGAGAAGAGCGGTCGATCTCGTCCATGGCCGCCACCGCTTTGGCCACAACGGCTCCCGAGGCCTCGGCATTCGCCTTCGTGGAGGCGGTAAGCTTTCCGGCTTCCTGTGCGCTGTCGCGGGTACTGCTGATGGTCGTGGTGATCTGCTCAAGCGCTGCGGCGGTTTCTTCGAGAGACGCCGCCTGCTGCTCTGTTCTTTTGGAGAAGCTGGCGCTGGCGCCGCTGGTTTCGGTAGAAGCGTCGGCTATGACATTGGCACTTTCGCTGATCGTGGCCATCGTGGTGTTCAGTCGGCCCATGGAGCGATTGAAGTTGAGTCTGAGTTCCTCCATCGAAGGAACGAAGGGCTGATCAAGTTCCACCGTCAGGTCGCCGTCTGAAAGGGCGGACAAGCCAATGTTCACCTGCTTGATGGCGCTCATCCGCTCCGTCACGTCGGTCGCGAACTTCACGACCTTGGTGACCCCCCCGGAGGCATCGATGATCGGGTTGTAAGCGGCCTGGATCCAGACCTCCTGTCCGCTCTTAGCTATCCGCACGAACTCGTTTGAGATGTATTCTCCCTTTCCTAGTCGCTCCCAGAAGGCGGAATACTCGGGCGTGCTCACGTATTCCCGGCGGCAGAAAATGCGGTGGTGCTTGCCGAGAATCTCGTGGTGCGAGTACCCCATGGCGCGGCAGAAGTTTTCGTTTGCATCCAGTATTTCGCCGGAAGGGGTGAATTCGATGACGGCTTGGGAGCGTGATATGGCTTCCAGCTTCCCCGCGTCTTCCATCGCCTGCTTCTTGGCGTCGGAGATGTCAGCAGCGATCTTGAGGATTTTGTACGGCTTGCCGCTGCTAAAGACCGGGTTGTATGAAGCCTGGATCCAGACCTCCCTTCCGCCTTTGGCTATGCGCTTATAACTTCCGGCATCAAATGTCCCCGCGGCGAGTCGCGCCCAGAAGGCTGTGTATTCCGGCGACGCGACTAGGTCCGGCTCGCAGAATATCCGGTGGTGTCTTCCGATGATCTCTGCCAGCGAGTAGCCGAGCGCTTTGCAGAAGTTTTCATTCGCGGTGAGGATCATACCCCTTGGATCGAACTCTATAAGAGCTTGCGAGGTCGAAAGCGCCTGCATCATCGCAAGTGCGTCAGTTCGCTTACCGAAGGCCATCGCTTCACCTTTCAAGGAGTAGAAGTGGATTCTTCAGCGAAGGGGGTTAAGGCCCGATTTATACGATCAGCAACTTCTAATGGATGATTGATGATATCGGCGCCGCGCGACGAGGCCCCGTCAGTGGTCAGTTGCGCATAGCCACCGCCCGCTGCATGGTCACCAATCGCTCGTGCCTTCATCGGCTTGCGCGCCGCTGCCACAGCTGTCAGCAAGGGGGCTTCGGAGAGTTGTAATTGGATTGCTTTCCCTGTCCCAAGGCCTCGACCAAAGACGCTCGCCAGAGGTTGTCACTCTGGCAACAGCGCGTCTGACGTTTGGAGACTCCCCGCTGTTAACGCTGCGACAAGACCTGCGTGCTAACCGTAGCCATTGATGATGATGCCTATGGAGAGCCTTGTGAGATTGATTGTCCTAATCGCCGTTGTCATGCTTGCCGGTTGCGCAACGAGCCAGCCTTCCTACTATGAGCCGCCTGCCACAGCGCCAGTCTACAAGTAGGCGTTGAACGACCCAAGAAAGCCTCTGAGCAGCCTTCTAGCTACTCGCTTTCCGTCATCTGTATCTCGGTCCCCGTATCCAGCACGATGTGCAGGTCTCGCATCATGCGTGCCGCCGTAATAGAGCCGCCCGAACCTCCTGCGACGTGTCTGCTGCGATTCCAATCTGCGCGATCAACCCCTGCAGGTCCGCGATCTTGTCAGTGTGAGTTCGCGCCGAAGGTATCCCGGCTTTCACGCGCATGTCCCGAATGGCAGCCACGGAGCGCACAAGCAGTCTCGCATGCTCGAGATCTGTCAGCCTCTCCACTTCGTTCGCCGCCCGCACCAATTCCGCGATGAATTGTGTGGTGCTGCTCATCGCTGCGTCGCCTCATTAGTCCAACCGCCCACCATGATGGTAGCGTTCCTCTCGCCGCACAAGGTGCAGCGAGGGCGAGGCGAAAGCTCCTTCAGGCTGATGCCATCCTCGTTCTTGAGCTTGCCTGATTTGGGGCGGTCTTAGCTGTCGCGGCTCTGACTGGGCAAATCAAGTAGGCGGATCGGATCAGTCGTCATCCCCTTCATCGCCGTCTCCCTCATTTCCATCGTTGCCGTTATTGCCTGGGCCGTTGCCCCCGCCGTTGCCCTGCCCGTTGCCACTATTGCCGGTGCCCCCGCCGCTGCCCTGGCCGTTCCCATTATTTCCGGTGCCGTTTCCGCCACCGCTGCCTTGGCCGTTACCATTATTGCCGGTGCCGTTACCCCCACCATTGCCCTGGCCGTTGCCATTGTTGCCGGTGCCGTTACCGCCACCATTGCCCTGGCCGTTGCCGTTGTTGCCGGTGCCGTTCCCCCCACCGTTGCCTTGGCCCTTGCCGTTATTGCCGGTGCCGTTTCCGCCACCGTTGCCCTGGCCGTTTCCGCTATCGTCACGGCCGTTGCTTCCGGAACCACTGCTATCACTGCTGACGCCAGCAGTAGTTCCATTGTTGGTTGAGCTCGTAGAGCTTTGGTCGCTGAATGAGCCGAGGCCAAGCGCCGCGCCGACTGGCGCTTGGTGACCGACCGCCGGAACTGATGCCTGCATCGGCTCTACGGAAAAGACAGAAGGCGCTTCAGCGACACCAGCAACGGACATGTTCTGTGCTTGATCCACCGTCACTTGCTGACCTGGGCCTACGTTTGCGCTCCGCCCGCTCGTGAAGGACGAAACCTGAACCAGACCTTCGTCGACGGAAACAGACGCGTTGTTGGCCGTTACCGTAACAGTGAAGGTTGTTCCCTTGACCACGGCGGCAAGGAAAGGCGTATGCACGTACGTGTGCGGTCTGCTGCGCTTCTCGATATTGAGTGCGATCTCGCCTTTCTGCTGAATGACTTCTGTCTTTCTCGAGAAAATGCCCTTCTTGGTGATGATGGCCGCCAACGTTTTCGGGCCAAAAGCAACGCGTTCGACGCCCCGCTCGAGCAACACTCGCCCACGGGGGCCCGTAGAAATCCATGCTGTGTTGGGAATGGTCGTGCCAACAACCACGGGCACCCACGTCTTCTTGTCCAACGTGAACAAGACCTGCTGCGTCGCTTTCCTAACGTGCCACTCGGACGCAAATGAACTTGCGGCTGAAAAGCATAGCACCATAAGTGCAACGGCTGGAATGACGCGGAAAAAGTTCGGCATGCGATCCCCCTTGCACAAGCGTGGAAGTAAAGCAGGTGCTGATTAAGGAACTCTTCAAACAAGGCTGGCTGCCGGAAATCATTGACGCTCCCTGCCCTTTGCGCCCGCTCGATCACCTGCGTCTACGACCGGTGTGGTAGCCATCGATCAAGAAGCGAGCCAGTTCGGAAATGACTTGTATTGTTATCTGCTCGCAGCATCGACGTTCCTGAACGCCGGCTTCGTCTGCCTCGCGGCGCTGAACTGGCTGATCAACCTGATTCTCACCATTGCGGCGCTTGCCGCACTTAGCGGTTTCGTCCGGCATATGGCGCGTCTCTTTGAATGGCTGAAGTTAAAGGCGGGCTCGACCACAAAAAGGAATGTCCGACCGGCGATCGTCTTTCCGCAACTTTAGCCTCAGATTTGCTTCCCCGCAGCTGCGTAGTCTCGTTCTTTCCCACTAACAAATCTGCGACTTGCCGCCCTTCATTCATTCCGGCCTTATCAGGTGCCGTCCGATCGTCACCGGTCTTTGCAACCAACATCGAGGCCGAGATGAGCGTGGTCCGAACTCGAGAAAGGAATACGACAATGGCAACTATCGGCACCTTCACCTCCACCGAAAATGGCTTTACCGGTTCCATTCGCACCCTCGCATTGAACGTCAAGGCACGCATTGCCCAGGTGGAAAACCCCTCCGACAAGGGCCCGCAGTTTCGTGTCTACGCCGGCAGCGTCGAACTCGGCGCCGCCTGGAAAAAGACGTCCGGTGAAGGCCGCGACTATCTTTCGGTCAAGCTCGACGACCCGAGCTTTCCGGCTCCGATCTATGCGACACTCGCCGAGGTCGAGGGCGAAGACGGGCACCAGCTCATCTGGTCCCGCTCCACCCGGGACTAAGCCGCCAGGAGGCTTCGCCGCCAGCGGGGCCTCCTTCTTTGAACGGGAATGGAACATCGGTAACCAGCCCCGCCCACCTGCTTTGCTCCGATGGATAGGACGTGGCTCGGCGAGGACTTCAGGCTGCTCACCTCCCGCGCCGGTTGATCCCCGCATCGACTGTTCATCGAGCACTTGATTTAACCTCGTGGCATGCCCGGTCACTGGCGTGACGATTGCGCGAAATGGTTGAATAGCCGCGTTGGCGCTTCTTCTGAAGAAGGTCGAGAAACTGGACAACGGCCTCCCGCTCCGTATCGAAACGCTGGATCATCGTCTGCCCCTTTGTGCCAATGCGTCCCCAACGTCGCATCAGGCAGGCTTCTCCGAACAGGTCCGGCTCGATCGAGATCGCATAGAAGCGGGCCATGTTCATGCTGGCGTCTGTTCTCTCGACATAGAGGTGAAAGCGTTGGGTAATCATCCGTGCATGTTCGCGTTTCGCCGGTGTTGCGTCCAACAAGTGTTTTGAATCCTTTGTTCTTCGACGATTCATTTCCGTGATGTAACGATGCCGAAGGATCCGACGCCCCACCTCGGGCGGATGCTTTGAATGAAAGGGAGAACCCCAGCTGGCAGTCAGTCTTCGCCCACCCGCTTGACGATTTGCCGCAGGTCGAGGTCGACGCGCGGCATACACATCGGCATCGTCGGGTTGCGGCTCGTTGACCTCTCGGGCGCAAATTCAGGCGGCCCCACTCGTCCCTGTCATCTGACGCGTCCCTTGCGCATGCGCCGCCTGTTGTTCGTCCCATTCTGACGTTCAGACTTAGGTCGTAGAGGTTCTAGGACTGAAGCCTCAGGCGGGAACAGGGTCGCTAACTGGGTGTTCCGTCGGCAGCTTTGGCGGATATCGACCGAGGCATGTAAACCCAGGAGGAACCCATGAAACTTGTTACCCCACTTGCACTTGCGACGGCGCTACTCGCCGGAACGGCGCTTTCAGCCTATGCTCAGACCAGCAGCACCGTCGGAACCGGCGGCACGAGCGCGGGCGGCGGAACGTCCAGCAGCACAGTCGGCACAGGCGGCAGCTCTGCAGGGACCACAGACTGCGCTCCCGGCGCCACCGATTGCGGTTCTGGCTCTGCCTCTACCCTTGGCACCGGGGGATCGTCGGCAGGTGGAGGCACTTCCAGCAGCTCCGTCGGCACAGGCGGCTCGGCCGCTGGTTCCGGTGACGGGGCGGGATCTGCCTCGACGCTGGGTACCGGCGGCACCTCCGCGGGCGGCGGTACTTCAAGCAGCTCTGTCGGCACTGGTGGATCGGCCGCCGGGTCCGGTGATGGCGCGGGCTCTGCCTCAACCCTTGGCACAGGTGGAACATCGGCCGGCGGTGGCACCTCAAGCAGCTCCGTCGGGACCGGTGGATCCGCTGCAGGCTCGGCGAGCGGTTCGGGATCGGCTTCCACACTGGGCACCGGTGGCACAAGCGCCGGTGGCGGGACATCCAGCAGCTCCGTCGGGACTGCCGGGAGTGCCGCTGGCGCGGCTCAGGACGACGTCAGCAACAAGGACTGCCCTCCTGGCCAGGCCAAAAAGGACAATGGCAGCTGCTAACAACTCGCGGGTTGGTTCCGGATCACCGGAACCAACCTCCTAAGGAGGAGATCATGAAAATTTTGCGCACGCTTCACAGCCGTCCGCTCGCCTTGCCGCTCATCATGTTCGGCAGCATCGCCATCGCCGCGTCATCGGCTTCCAGCAGCGGCGCGACATCGAGTTCCAGCTCGTCCGACGGTCACTCTTTCTCAACCGCAAGTATCGTTCAGCCCGACGGCACGGTGATCACCCGTCGGTCGGACGGCACCTGCGACATCACCAAACCGACGAAGTGAAGGGCATTATCATGTATCGTACGAGCCTCCTTGCATCTGCAGCGTCCTTGGCCCTCCTGCTTATGTCTCCGGCACAAGCGCAAGAGTGTGACGCGGCGGGAACGGTGGGAACAGGCGGAAGCGCCGCGGCCGACGGAACGTCGGCAAGCACGCTCGGAACTGCCGGGGCCTGCGTCACCAGCGACGGAACCACCTCCTCAATCGCATCCGGCGGAAGCGCCGCTGCGGCCGACGGCAAGACGCAGAGCCGCACGAAGATCAACGAGAACCCGAACCAGCTGAAAGCACAGTCCAAGGCTCAGGCGATGGACCAGGGCACCTTCAGCAAATCTCACAGCAAGACACGCGTGAAGGACGGAGAGCTTCAGAGCCGGACCCGCACGATGTCGCATGTCCCTGGAGAAAAACCCTCTATGGATCGCACAGAAAGCAACGTCCTCCTTCCTGAATAGGAGGGAGCTTCGTAAGCCGCTTCGGGCAGAGCCCTGCGTGGATCCGTCAAACTGGAGGGTGGGTCCGGGCTTCCGTCATGTCAGCTCCAGAGATAACTGACTGCTTCCAGTTTGGTTTGGTGCAGACAACGACGATAGCGTAAGGCCGAGCAGGCGGACACCGTTTCTGGTGGGAAACTCTGCTTCAAGGATGCTGCGGCAGATCTCCCGCATCTCGTCCGCCGACCCGATGAGCGCGACTGTGGAGCGGCTGCGGGTCACCTGCTTGAAGTCTGCATACTTGATCTTGACCGTCACCGTTCGCCCACGGTTGCCGTTGCCTTCGCAGTAGCGCCACACCTTGTCGACCAGCGGCTCCATATTCTCTAGCGCCTCTTCAAGCCGGTAGATGTCCTGCCGAAACGTGTCCTCCGCCCCCACCGACTTGCGGATCCGGTCGGGCTTGACCTGACGATTGTCGATGGCCCTGGCAACCCCATAGAAGTAGGGGCCAGACTTGCCGAAGTGCTGCTGGAGGAAGGCCAGGGACTTTGCCTTGAGATCGGCACCCGTGTCGATCCCAAGCCGGTGCATCTTCTGTGCGGTTGCCGGCCCGACACCATGGAACTTCTTGACGGGCAGCGCCTCCACAAAGGGTGGCCCGTTCCTGGGGGTGATGACGAACATTCCGTTCGGCTTGCGCTGCTCACTCGCCATCTTGGCCAGGAATTTGTTGTAGGAAACGCCCGCTGATGCGGTGAGGCCAGTTACGTCCCTGATCCTGGCGCGGATCTCATCGGCAATCTGGGTGGCGAACTGCATCCCTTTCAGGTTTTCGGTCACATCGAGATAGGCCTCGTCCAGCGACAGCGGCTCGACAAGGGGCGTGTAGTCGGTGAAGATCTGCCGGATCTGCTGCGAGATCGCCTTGTAGACCTCAAACCGCGGCTTGACGAAGATCAGGTCCGGGCACTTTCGCTTGGCTGTCACCGATGCCATGGCTGAATGGACGCCGAACTTCCGCGCCTCGTAGCTGGCGGCCGCTACGACCCCTCGGGCTTCGCCGCCGCCAACTGCGACGGGTTTACCCCGCAGATGAGGGTTGTCGCGCTGCTCGACTGATGCGTAGAACGCGTCCATGTCAACATGGATGATCTTGCGGATGGGTTCCCGCTGACCGACGTTGGCGCTCGTTATCAATTCCACATCGAACGCATTCTTGCGCCGACGTCGATCCGCGCCTGCCTTGTGTTTCGCTCCGCTGCAGCAGCGCTCACGTGCGGCCACGTGATGATCTCGAAGAACTGCAGGAGCGTCGCTGGAATGAAACGGGTGCGGGAAGCATAGACGTGACGATCGCCCTGGCTGTTCTGGCCGCCGGTGAAGAAGCGCTGTGGGGTAAGAAGGGTGAGGCTGTCGCGTGCCCGGGTCATGCCGACATAAAGAAGGCGCCGTTCCTCTTCGATTTCAGCGGTGGTGCCAGTGGCAAGATCCGACGGGATGCAGCCGTCGACGCAGTTAAGCATGAAGACAGATCGCCATTCCTGCCCCTTGGCCGAATGGATGGTCGACAGGATCAGGTAGTCCTCATCCAACAGCGGCACGCCCGCTTGGTCGCTGGTGGCGTCGGGCGGATCGAGTGTCAGTTCAGTGAGAAATCTCTCGCGGCTGGGATAGCCGCTCGCGATCTGCTCGAGCTGCAGCAGGTCTCCCTTGCGGGCATCGGCGTCCTCGTGGATCCGGTCAAGATGCGGCTCATACCAGTTGCGCGCCAGCGCCATCTCGCCCGGCCATCCCCCATCCGCCTTGCGAAGCGTCGACAGGAGCGTCACGAGGAGAGGCCAGTCCTTGCCGCTCTTGGGCGGGGGAGGGATCTCGGCCAGCGACTGGAGCGGCTCCGGGTCGGCGGCCACCGTGTCGAGGATCTTTCCTGCCGTTTGCGGACCGACGCCTGGGAGCATCTGCAGCAGCCGGAACCCTGCAACGCGATCGCGCGGGTTCTGGGCGAACCGTAGAACCGCAAGCAGGTCCTTCACATGCGCAGTGTCGAGAAACTTCAGACCTCCGAACTTGACGAAGGGAATGTTGCGGCGCGTGAGCTCCACTTCCAGATTGCCGCTATGGCTGGAGGCGCGAAACAACACCGCCTGGCTTTTCAGGGGAATGCCGACCTCCCGGTTCGCAAGCACCTGCTCGACGATGTAGTTTGCCTGGTCGCCTTCGTCCTTCACCGTAACCAGCTGGGGACGCTGTTCGGAATCCCGATCGGTCCAAAGGTTCTTCGTGTAGCGTTCACGGGCAAGATCGATGACGCCGTTTGCTGCCGCCAGGATTGGCTGGGTCGATCGATAGTTCCTGTCCAGCATCACGACATCCGCCGGCTTCGGCGAGAACTCCTTCGGGAAATCGAGGATATTGCGGATGGTTGCTGCGCGGAAGGAATAGATCGACTGGGCGTCATCGCCGACCACAGTCAACCCACGGCCCCCCGGCTTCAACGAGAACAGGATCGACGCCTGCAGCCGGTTGGTGTCTTGATACTCGTCGACAAGGATATGGTCGAAGCGGCTTGCGATATCATCGGCAAGGTCCGGATCGGATACCATCTGCGCCCAGTAAAGCAGGAGGTCGTCGTAGTCGAGGACGTTCTGGGCCTGCTTGGCGTCGACATAGCCTGCAAACAGCTCCTTGAGCTGCTTTTCCCAATTGATGGCCCAGGGATAGGAAGACTTCAAGACGTCTCCAATGGAGCTTTCCGCGTTCACGACGCGCGAGTAGATGGCAAGGCAGGTGCCTTTCGTCGGAAAGCGACTTTCCATTTTGGAAAATCCGCGCTCGTGGCGGACAAGGTTCATCAGGTCAGCGGAATCTTCCCTGTCATGGATACTGAAGTCGACAGCAAGGCCGATCTGCTCCGCATACATCCGCAGAAGCCTTGCGCCGATGCCGTGGAAGGTTCCTGCCCAGGCCAGTGCATCCGTCATGACCGCGGCGTTATCCCCAAGCACCTGGCGGCAGATGCGCTGCACACGGCGGCTCATTTCACCGGCTGCCCGGCGCGAGAACGTCATCAGCAGGATACGGCGGGGATCGGCGCCATTAACGATGAGATGTGCCACGCGGTGAGCCAGCGTATTGGTCTTGCCCGAGCCTGCGCCGGCGATGATCAGGAGAGGACCGCCAGCCGTACCATCTGGTCGCCCGACGCCATGGAGAACCGCCTCCCTTTGCCGTTCATTGAGCTTGTCGAGATAGGCGGGGGTCATGGGAGCTTTCTTGTCTTGGGAACGCACTCAGCATCAGATCGAACGAAGCAGGAACATAACTTGACCGAGGACCGCTGAAAAGCGCAAAATCAGTTCAACGCATACCGCTCCCCATCCTGGCTTTTTGACAGGCAACAGGGCACGTACACGAGGGATCTTGCCAATGCGCTTCATTGTAAGCGCTGAAGCTTTCGCTGCCTCCCTGGCACCACTTGCCAGGAGCGGGGCCGATGGAGCGAGCTTCCTGGTCCGCAGACGAACCTGGCTGCTCCCCAACCAGGATTGCTTCGTCTAGGCCGGTGAAAGCTCTGATCTACTAAGGATGTTGAGGGAAAGCTGGCGGACTAGATCTCGAGATCCCTCGCGCACGGGTGGGTGATGGCCAACGTTTCCTCAACATCTGCAAGGCGGCGTAATAGCGACTCCAGTCGCGCGTCACTGGAAAGAACTGGCTGGAATGCACGATGATCTCTCAGTTTGGCTCGCACCATATCACTCGATGTGACCATTGTTCGTCTGCCCGAGGTAGCACTCATGCTCTGCTCCATGCACTCGAAAGCCTAAACCGCCAGCTTTGCTCGTGTTCCGATCGTTGCGTTTCTCAGATCTGCACGGAAGGCAAGATGCAAGCCGAAGTCGATGCCTGGTGATCCAGAACCTGCGCGGCGGCATCCAGCCGAGCGCAGAAAGCCACTCCGCCTGTGCGCTCAACCCCAAGAGGATGAGGCTGAACGCGCAACAGCCGCATCGAAACCTGCCAGGGCGCGCAAAAAAGTTTGGACGCAATGAATTTGCGGGCTATGTGCAAGACCTGCCGCGATGCTTTCAGATCACCGGCATCCCACCATACAAGATTCGGGGCCTTCTAGCATGAAGAAGAACCAACGCAGTTTTGCAGTTGAGTACAAGAACGGTCGGCGCAGAGCCGGCCCTAACACGAACTCGATTTGGGGCGACGTTGATCTCCGACAGGCTGCAAGAGAGGTTGAGATCCAGGCGGACTTGCCTGTGGTATGGCCCGCACAAGAGACCAGTGCAGTCGTGACCGCAGTTGCTAAAGTCGAAACCGGTGATCCCATGTTGACTCCGGTTGAATCGTCGCAGAATAGTTCTTCGTCCCATCTTAAGGAGAGCCGAATGAACGATGAAATTGACTCCACCGCGGAAAGCGCGACGGCGCCGGCAGTTGCTGCGCCTGAAACGGGACCGAAAGCGCGCAAACCACGAGGTCGGAAATCAGCATCACAGATCGCCTCCAGCGATGCCACAAGTGACCAAAACGCGCAAAAGCCGAAACGGGGGCGCAAACCCAAGGCGGCCGGAACCTCACCAGCCGGCGCAAAACAGCCTCGTGGCAGACGTGCAGCTGCTGCGCCTCAGCCAGCAACGAGCGAGCCGACACGCGCAACTGACGAATTTGCAGATCTCCTGCAGCTTGAGGAAGAAAACCGGGCACTGCGAAAGCAGCTTGCTGAGAAGCTTCGGGCTGAGAATGCCGAGCTGAAAAAGCGCCTCAACTTGAACTGAGGCGCCGCGGACGGTTCGCCGGCGATCAGAGGATGCGGTCGCTTCCCCGGTCGATATTCCTGAGTTCGCTCGTGCGACGTCGAAGACGAGGTTAAGGAACATGGCATCGCCGTGGAAACGGCTCACACAGTGGGTTTCAGCCCGACGTTCGTCCAGAGAAGACGAGGTTCGCCGCGATAATGATTCTGCCGATGTAGCGGCTGCTGCCGATCTGGCACCTCGCCTTGATGAGGAGGACAGGTCTCGCGCCAGCGAAAGCGCGGCAGGCGAGGCTGTTGGAAGCGGACCTGACGAAACCGTTGCAGTCAACCAGTCGAACCCCGATTCGACAGACACGAGCCTGGTGCAAAGCCCAGGCCACAGACGCCGCGCCCGAAACGGGCCGGCACTTTCCGGCGCAGTTAATAGTGGCGAGCCCTCAGTCGGTGAGACTTCCGGCTCGGCCAAGAAAGACACAAGAGCGATACGGGCAAAGACCAACCGCCCCGCCCCCGAAGCCAGGCAAATGGCGCAGCCTGCAAGCCGCGACGATGACGTCGTGGAAGCCTTGATACTCGACGAGGAAATTCGTGCGCTACGCGCTGAGCTGGCTCAGAAGCTGAAGCGCCAAAATCAGCATCTGAAGCAAATGGTGGGACGGTATCAACGAGGGATCTGACCCGCCCCGCCGCCGGCGACGAGCTTCCCATCTGCCGCATGCTACCTCCGGCTGTGTATGGGATTGTCTTATAGGAGGACATTCAGCATGACGACCAACCGTCTTGTCGAACTGGACGATTTCGGGGGACCGGAGGTCCTCAAAATTGTGGAGCGCGACATCGCGCCACCCGCTGCGGGCGAAGTGCAGATCCGCCACAAGGCTATCGGCTTCAACTTCATCGACATCTATCAGCGCAAGGGCGCATACCCACTGCCGCTGCCCACCAGTCTCGGCTTTGAGGCTGCTGGCGTCGTGGAGGCCGTCGGCCCGGGTGTCTTTGAACATGCGCTCGGCGAGCGCGTCGCTTACATGAACGCTGGCGTCGGGGCTTATTCGCATCGGCGCAATGTTGCGGCCGACAAGTTGGTTCGGCTTCCCGACAACGTCAGTGACGAGATGGCAGCGACCTTGCTGTTCAAAGGCATGACCGCCCAGTATCTGCTGCGCAGGACACACCGGGTCGAAGCCGGCGACATGCTCCTCGTCCATTCCGCCGCCGGCGGTGTCGGCCAGATCCTGACGCGATGGGCTACCGCGCTAGGAGCGACCGTTTTCGGCACCACCGGCTCGCCAGACAAGCGCGAGACGGCACTCGCCGCCGGATGCAAGGAGGTAATCGACCTCAATGACCCGCACTGGCCGGAGACTTTCCTCGCATTGTCCGGGTCAAAGGCCCGTGTCGTCTACGACGCGATCGGCAAGGACACGCTGTTGCGCTCGCTGGATTGCGCTGCTCCGTTCGGACTCGTGGTGAACTATGGGGCGTCCTCAGGCAAGGCGCCTGCGGTCGATCCGGACTTGTTGAACACGAAGGGATGCCTATTCCTAACGCGGCCCTCGGTGTTTCCTCACAACGCCGATCCGGCGACCTTTCGTGCCAATGCAGCCGATCTCTTCGACGCCATCGCGAAAGGCCATGTGAAGGCGGATATCGGGGCTCGTTTTAGGCTTGACGATATCGCAGAGGTTCACCGCGCCGCTGAGGCGCGCCGGGTCAAGGGGACAATCCTCATCACTCCTTGACGCAAGCGGGTCCTACCCCTGCCGCGATGAACGGGACAGACGCGCATGACCGGACAAGCAAGAAGCGCAGGCGCTCAGGAGCGTGAAGTCAGGTATGAAGTAAACAAGCAGAGCCTCGAAAGAGGCGGTGAGGAAGTGGGTCGAGTCGGCAACAGCCGCGAGAAGGATGAGGCTGATCTGGAGACGAAAACGAGATCAGGAGCGTCCATTTGGCTCGAGACTGTGAGCCCGACATCGAGAACAGCTGGAAGATCGCCCGCATGTGGAACCAACTCTGACAGCTCCCCCGCAGCCGTTCCCAGCAAAGCCAGAACGTGGGAGTTCCTGATGTAGGAAGGGAAGCCGGCTTCGCCTGGAGGCTGCGAGCGATATCTATCGTGACCGGCCCACACCCTGTCAGGCACTTCGCGTCAGGTGATTTCCACGTGCTTCGGCTTCCATTTGTAAAGGTCGGCGCACCGGTGAAAGATAAGCTTGCGTCGCTGGCCAATGTGCAACGCGACAAGGTAACCTTTCCGCTTAAGCAGGCGAGAACTGTCCCAATCCTCTTGGGTAAGCTCGCACAGCCATATCTGCGGACGCTCAAGCGCGATAGAACCTGCAGGCTGCCATTCTTGATTTCACTTCACGACCGCAGATGTTGCGCCAGTCGTTCAGCGATCCGCAATTGGTCGTCGTTGAGCCCGGTGTGGTAGCCAAGTCGTTCCAATTGCGCATGGACCCTCCGTGTGTCAACGTTGCCTTTCGCACCCGGCGCAAAGGGGCAGCCACCAAGGCCGGCAATAGCGCTGTCGAAGACGCGAATACCCTTATCCAGACTAACGGCGATATTGGCTTCCGCCTGACCATTGGTGTCGTGGTAGTGGCCGGCCAGCTGCGACGGAGACGCAACATCGAGGACCGCGTCAAGCATGGCGGCGATCTGTCCGGCCTGTCCTCTTCCAAGTGTGTCGCCAAGGCTCACCTCGTAGCAGCCGAGCGCCAGCAGATCCTTCGTTACCCGAGCGACTGCCTCAGGCGCGACCGCTCCTTCGTAAGGACAATCAACGATACAAGAAACATAGCCGCGTATGGCAATGCCGGCTTTGCGGGCCGCCTCCGTCAAAGGCCTGAAACGCTCACGGCTTTCAGCGATAGAGCAATTGATGTTCTTCTTGCTGAAGCTTTCTGAGGCTGACGCGAAGATGGCAACCTCATCGGCTTCGGCCTCCAGGGCCGCTTCCAAACCCTTGAGGTTTGGTGTCAGAACTGAATAGATGACACCGGCTTTGCGTGAGATGCGCTGCATGACCTCGCTTGCGTCCGCCATCTGCGGCACCCACCGGGACGACACGAAGCTCGTGGTCTCAATGCGTGCGAAGCCGCAGGCGCTGAGCTGATCGACCAGCGCCACCTTGTCTTTCGTTGGCACGAAAACCGGCTCGTTCTGCAGACCGTCCCGCGGACCCACCTCGACGATGGTAACGTTGTGGCTCATCCCGTCACCGCATCAGTTCTGGAAGCCAGGTAACGAGATCGGGCAGAGCCACGCAAATCATAAGGCCGACCATCTGCAGCAGAAAGAAGGGCAGGATGCCTCGATAAACGGTCGCCATGCGCACGTCTGGCGGAAGCGTTCCCTTGATGTAGAAGAGCGTATAGCCAAAGGGCGGGCTGATGTAGCCCATCTGGATGGTCAGCGCGAAGAGCACGCCAAACCAGATCTGGTCGAAGCCATAAAACTGAATCACAGGCAGGAAAACCGGAACGGTCAGCAGAATGATCCCGATCTCATCAAGAACCGTTCCCAGGAAGATCAGGATCAGCATCATCAAAGCGAGGACGACGTAAGGGTTTGCATCAAGACCTTCGAGCAGTTGGAAGAGTGTGTCGGCACCACCCAGGCCCGTGAAGATTGCAACATACGCCTTGGCGCCGAGCGT
>DASYHX010000166.1:0-6097 GCA_035998065.1 Pseudorhizobium sp. | reverse complement strand
GCGAGCATCTTGCCGGTTCGAGCGTGGAAAGAGAAGAAGCAAGCCACGCTGGTAAACCCCGGGATCGGCAGCAAGATAAATTCCGGCCACGAAGACAATCAAGAGATCGCTCACAACGCCGAGCGCGGTGGAGGAGATGCCAGCAAAGTTGGAGAGAAAGGAGGCTTGCGCCACCGCCTCCTCGATCTGCTGCATCAGGGCATCTTGCGGATTGTCGATCCCAAACCGGTCGGCCACCATCTGCACAAGGTCAGGAAGGCGTTGCACCAGCTCTGAAAACTGCATGCGAACCTGCGATCCGAGAAGCAGGCCGAAGGCGACGACGAGTGCCAGGATCACGACGGTGGCGCCGATAAGTGACGGCGCGGCCGGCAAGGGCGTGTGATCCTCGATTGCGTCGGACAGTGCCCTGATCAGCATTCCGAAGAGCATCGCGCCGAATGCGAGCAGAAGAAGGTGGGTCAGGCTCCAGATCAAGAATGCTGCTGCCGCAACGCCCGCCATGAGTAGCAGAAGGCGAAATATGGAGCCCCAAGAAAGCGCCTGATACCCGCTTACGACGGGCTCTTTCCTTTCATCCGACATTCCGTCTTCTCATTGTTGTCTGGAGGAACCGTGCGAAATCCGGACGCCCAGCCATGTGGGCGCCCGGAGCTTCCCAAAGCACAAGAACTCTAGTCACGAGGCATGTTGTCTTTCCATTCCCGGCCATAGGTCGGGCTTGGCGTTCCGGATGTGTGCGACTTGCTGCTGCGCATGTTGTCGACGTGGCTATGCTTCTCATCTCGCTCCCCACCGCCACCGGAAACCCGACTTACGGGCGGATTGGTCGGCGCCCCATCGGGGCGCGGGTCCTGCTTTTCCGGTATAGGCTTGGTGCGATCCTCATGGCTTGCGCCGGGACCGCCCCAGCGGACAGTATTCGGATGTTTCTCTGGCATGTTGTCACTCCCGCTGATGATTGATTTCAGGCTGAAGAGGCCCCGGCGCAGCCGGTCGGCTAGCGCCGGTACGATCACAACCCCCCAATGAACCAAAAGTTTCCCCCGGTGTTCGGCGCGCGTCCCGCGGCCATGGCGTTGGAGGGGTGCGCGGGGCGCTATCTGGAACTTCATCATGCCCTGCGTGTTGCCTGTTCAGCAGTACGCGAATGGGCGGTGAGCCGCTCAAACTGATCAACCAAACACTCGTTACGTAACCAAGGGGAGCTCCATGTCGAAGGACGAGACTGTACATTATGATGGTCCGGCAGGGGGCTGGGGCTCGGCGAAGGGCATCGCGCGCATCTTTGCGAAGGAACTGAATTCGCCGACGGTGGTCGATACGCTCCGCCGGCAAAACAAGCCGGGCGGCTTCATGTGCGTCTCCTGTGCCTGGACCAAGCCTGCCGACCACAATCCGCTCGAGTTCTGCGAAAATGGTGCGAAAGCTACCCTTTGGGAGCTGACGAGCCGCCGTTGCAAACCAGAGTTCTTTGCCAAGCACACGGTTACCGAACTACGGAGCTGGAAAGACCACGACCTGGAGCAGGAGGGCCGCCTTACCCATCCAATGCGCTATGATCACGGCAGCGACCACTATGTCCCCTGCTCCTGGGAGGAAGCCTTTTCGGCGATCGGGAAGGAATTGAAGGATCTCGATCCCAAGTCCGTCGTTTTCTACGCCTCTGGTCGCGCAAGCCTCGAGACATCCTACCTCTACGCGCTCTTCGCGCGGCTCTACGGCCATAACAACCTACCGGACAGCTCCAACATGTGCCATGAGACGACCTCGGTCGGGCTCAAGAAGGTCATCGGTGCATCCGTCGGCACCTCGGTATTTCAGGATTTCTCGACCTGCGACGCCATCTTCTTCTTCGGCCAGAACACCGGCTCCAACAGCCCCCGCTTCCTTCATCCACTGCAGGAAGCGGTCAAACGGGGTTGCAAGATCGTTACCTTCAATCCCGTCCGCGAAAAGGGACTGGAGACGATGATCAATCCGCAGAGCCCGACAGAGATGCTGACCGGCAAAGAAACACAGATCTCGTGCCAGTACCATCAGGTCAAGACCGGTGGCGACATCGCCGCGATCTTGGGCATGTGCAAGCATGTGTTTGCTAAGGACGACGAGGCAAAGCAGCAGGGACGTAAGGTCATCGACCGCGATTTTGTCGAACAGCATACCAACGGCTTTGACGTCTTCGAACAGAAAGTTAGGGCCACCGGCTGGGAGGAAATCGAGCGGGAATCGGGGCTCGAGCGGGCGGCATTGGAGGCCGCCGGCCAGGTCTATGTTGATGCCGAGCGGGTTATCGGCATCTACGGCATGGGCCTGACACAGCAGGTCGGTGGCTTCGAAAGCATCGCCATGCTGGTCAACCTGCTCTTGCTGAAGGGCAATATCGGGCGTGACGGTACCGGGATTTCACCGGTCCGTGGCCATTCGAACGTCCAGGGGCAGCGAACTGTCGGCATCTCGGAGAAGCCGGAACTGGTTCCGCTGGACAAGCTGGCCTCCATGTTCGACTTCGAGCCACCGCGGGAGAAGGGAGTAAACACGGTCGAGGCCTGCGAAGGCATTCTTGACGGCAGCATTCGCGGCTTCGTCAGCCTGGGCGGCAATTTCGTGCGCGCAATCCCTGACCACGATGTCATGGAGGCAGCCTGGAAGAAGATGCGCCTGACGGTGCAGATCGCAACCAAGCTCAACCGCAGCCACCTGATCAATGGCGAGGTCGCCTACCTCCTGCCATGCCTTGGGCGAAGTGAAGAAGACGTTCAGCAAGGCGGTCCGCAGACGGTCTCCATGGAAGACAGCTTGAGCTGCATCCACGGTTCCGTGGGCAAGCACAAGCCGGCAAGCGAGCACCTTCTGTCGGAATTGGCAATCGTCGCCGGCCTTGCAAAGGCGACGCTTCCTCCCAATCCGAAGGTGAAGTGGGACGAATGGCAAGGTGACTATGGCAAGGTTCGCGATCTGATCGAGGAGACTTATCCAGACAAGTTCCACGATTTCAACAAGCGCCTGTTTACACCTGGCGGCTTCTATAGAGGCAACAGTGCACGCGAACGCATCTGGAAAACGGAGAGCGGCAAGGCCGAGTTCACGGTGCCGGAGGCGCTTTCCGCCGCGGGCTTCGAAGACCGTGAGGGGCGCTACCGCCTGATGACGCTGCGCAGCAACGACCAGTTCAATACGACTATCTACGGCTACAGCGACCGCCTGAGGGGCATCGAAGGGACGCGCGACGTCCTGCTGATCAACCCCAAGGAGATGGAAAAGCTCGGCCTGCGGAAAGGTCAGGTCGTCGGGCTGCAAACCGACCTCGACGATGGTCGGGAACGTCGGGTCGGTGGACTGAAGGTGCTTCCTTTCCAACTTCCCGACGGCTGCGTCGCAGGCTATTATCCTGAACTCAACCCACTCATCCCGTTGTCACTCCACGAAAAACTATCGCAGACGCCGGCATCCAAGGCCGTTCCAGTGCGCATTCTGACGTGAGGCCGACGTCCGACGGGTAGGAGAGACCTCAGCCTACCCGTCGGCTACCCATGTCGAGCTACTCCTTGTCTTCCAGATCTGCAATCAGAGACTTCATCTCCGCGATTTCCCGCCTTTGCGCCTCGATGATCTCGTCGGCGAGCTTTCGCACACGCGGATCGGAGATCTGGGCGCGCTCGCTGGTCATGATCGCGATGGAGTGGTGGGGGATCATGGCGCTCATATATTCCGCGTCGTCGACCGTCGCCTGCCCCCGCACCAGCCAGAGCGACAGCGCAAATACCGCAACGGCACCGCCGAAGATCGCCATGTTGAGCATCTTGTTCTTGTACATGCCCAGCATGAAGGAGAGCATAATCACTGCCATCGTCGCGCCCATGAGCAGGGCCATCCAGGCGCGCGTTTCACTCCAGAACACGTGTTCCCAGGCATAGGTGTTGAGATACATCAGGCCGTACATGACGACGGTGGAGGTGGCGATCATGGCGGCGAAGCGCCAGTAAGACATGCCCATCGCGTTCTTCTCTCCTGTCTTTTCGTCTACTGATCCGTTGGCGCCAGCGGATGGATGGCGCCCCCAGGCTTGGAGAGTAAAATGGCCACGTCCGAAATTGTTCCAGAGAGGTCCGGCACAGCGGCTCTCTCCCCTACGACTTTCCGACGGTTATGCGGCCTGTATTGCGCCCGGCTCGGCAACGGAAAAGGCCAGCTGAATTGCTTCAGCTGGCCCTGCAACCTGCGAACATAGCGAATCTATGGTCGGAATGGCGGGATTCGAACCCACGACCCCTTGACCCCCAGTCAAGTGCGCTACCTGGCTGCGCTACATTCCGTCACGCCCGATGAAGGGCAAAGACCCCTTAGACTTTCGCTGATTTCAGCGCAAGAGGGGCGGCATCAAAAACGGGGACGGAAGCGGCAAAATACGCTCTGTTCGGATGATGGTATCAATCCGCCAGCGCTCTGGATGTACGGACGTCCCGTTGGGGAAAGCCGCCGTTGTAGTGGTGCTTACAGCGTCCTCTAAAGCACGGTATTTCCGTCATAGACCGATCCGTAATAGCCCCCACTTATCAAGGTGCGAATACCGAGATCGCCTTCTCGCGGATCCCGAAGGTCACGGGCGTCTCGGTCGCTATCTCCCCGTCCAGGTTCACCGGCTGCGGCCTGCTGGTTCGAAGCGTCAAGCCCTTGGTCGAGAAAACCCGGACATCCCGCCAGTCGCCATGGGTCCCTTTGCGAAGGCTTGGGAGCAGCGCCAGGAGCCTCCACCAATGATCAACCTCGAGACTGTAGAAATCCAGCATGCCATCCGTAGCCGTGGCGTCGGCATGAACCGTCATCCCTCCTCCGTAGAACCGGCCATTGCCGACTGCAACCTGCATGGCCCTCAGTTCCTCGACTTCACCATCATGCTCCAGTGTCGCGGTAAACAGCCGGGAACCTGCAAGCAACCGCGCGGCAGCGACACCGTAGCCGAGTTTGCCCCATCGTTTCTTGGCTTTTTCCGTCAGAGATCTTGCAAGATCCACGCTAAAGCCGACGCTGGCGACGTTGAAGAACGGGTGCCCGTTCGCTTCGCCGAGGTCGATCTTCCTGGTGTTGCCTCTCGCGATTACTTCGACAGCTCCGGCCAAGTCCTGCGGAAGGGCGATCGTGCGGGCGAAATCATTGGCGGTCCCTAATGGCAGAACGCCGAGTGGCAAGCTCGTCTTCAGCAGTCCTGGCGCTGCATTGTTCAAGCTTCCGTCACCACCTCCCACGATCACACTATCGATGGAGGCCGCGTGTTCTTCGATCGCCTGCGAGGTCGTACCACCATAACCGGGAGGCAGTTCCACAAAGCTCAGCCCGGAAAGCTGCAGTAATCGTCTTACCTCAGGCAGGCTCTCGTTTCCCCTTCGGGAACGGGGGTTGACCAGCAACAAAGCCGGTTTGGCTGTCATCTGCGGCTCCTGAGGAGATGTAAGCGGACGAGAAAGTCCAGGTCTATTCAGATAGGACGCGCGCTCTCGTCCGCAATGAGCGGTGCGCGAGGTTTGGTCAACGCTTATGGTCGAACAGGGCGCGCAGGATGATCTATTTCTGCCGATGGAAGCTGACGGATCGAGCGTACACTGCAACGGCAGTACTTCCGCCCCCTAGGCTGAGACAGCCTCGCCAATGGCTCGCTGCGCACCAGACGCTGTGCCGGGTCCCGTCGCTCTATCGGGCGGACAACTCTAGAGAGGCGCTCTCAGTGGCAGCTGAGTAATCCCGGCCATAGGACTGGCGAAAGTTTCGCCGCGCATCTCTCTCGAGCTCCAGCGCGGCAAGGATTGGGAACAATCCATCCGCATAAGTGCCGGTGGCCGGGTCAGGTTGGCACCTAATGTCGCGGCTCGTCTTCGTGTTCCATACCATCTGTGCCCCCCCTCCATCTGCGTCGATCAACGACGCAGCCCTCTTCGGGTTCCACTCTCGCACAGAAGAGTGACATTTTTACTTCTGCGACACATATGACGAAGGCCGGCGTTAAGCCGGCCCTGTCGCATCAGTAGTAAGGCGA
Source organism: Pseudorhizobium sp. (assembly GCA_035998065.1). Classification (GTDB taxonomy): domain Bacteria; phylum Pseudomonadota; class Alphaproteobacteria; order Rhizobiales; family Rhizobiaceae; genus Neorhizobium. Next base: position 66 of record DASYHX010000166.1, on the reverse strand, counting down.
ACGGCAGGATCTACGCGGGCCGTTATAGGGCTGGAACGTGTTGTCCGATGCCCGGTAAGACCGGTA
>DASYHX010000157.1:0-3637 GCA_035998065.1 Pseudorhizobium sp. | reverse complement strand
CCCGGTCACGGTCAAGGCGGGAATCCGTGCGCCGGCGATGATCCCCGTGACCGCCGGTCTGTGTGAGGCCTGGCCCACCGACAAAAGCGCGCGGGCCGACTATCAGCCGTTCCGCCAGAGCCTGGCGGATGCCAAAGTCCGCGCCTGCCACGTCACGAACCGTGGTAAAACCGCGCTCGAGCATGTTGCGGATGCGGGGCAAGGCCTTCGCCGTCATCAGTGTCAACGGATAGTTCAAGTTCTTGGATGCCACCAGGTGTACCGCCATGAGGTGCACGTGAGCATCGATGAGACCGGGCAGCAGGGTGCGGCTTGCCGCGTCGATCTCGAGATCTGCCGTGACCTTGGATCGGCCCTTCGAGACTTCGCGAATTTCGCCGTTCTCGACGACGACATCGCTGTCATGCGCCAGTTCCTCGTTGACTCCATCGAAGACGGAGGCATTGCGGATTATCGTGATGGTCATGCAATCAGTTCCTAGCTGGTGTCTTGGTCATCCAGTTCCGGACTATAGATGTCCAGGCGTCCTGAGGATTGCCAGTGTTGAGGTGGATGGTGAAATGGTCTTCGCCCGGATAAGCCACCGCCTCGGCTTCCGTACCGACAGCTTCGAGCGCAGCCGCCATTTCGCGGCCCCAGCGCTGGATCTTCTCGTCCTCCTGGTCGCCCCAGGTGATGTAGAAGGGGCCGGTCTTCTGCTTCACGAGCGACAGCGGCGCAATGATCGGGACCGTGCGAATGACTGCGCCCGCGGCGTTCTTGGGGATCACGGTGTCCTTGCCAAAGGTGCCGCTTATTGGAAAGCATCCTTGCACTTGCCCAGCCTTAGGGTCGTCTGAAGGATCGAGCGTCAGGATCGCCGATATCTGACCACCGGCGGAGTGCCCTCCCACCCAGATTCGGTCCGGGTCACCGCCATGTTTGGCAATGTTCTGGTGGACCCAGGCCAGCGCCGATCGCGCATCGGCCATCAGCCCATCGTAGTCTGCATGTGGGATCAGGCGATAGGATGCGGACACGAAGATTGCGGGCGTCTGCGTTACGGCAGGTGCCATGAAGCTGCACCATTCCTTGTAGCCATGTGTTGAGCCTCCACCGTGGAAGAACAGCAAGACGGGCAGGTTCTCGCCACCCTTAATGGGCGCGAACACATCGAGCTTTTGCCAGTAGTCGTCGCCAAAGGCGATGTCTTGGGTGGCCGTCACCTGCGCCAGAGCCTCGCGCCCCCTCTGCAAGGCTGTGCGGCCGTACTCGTCCGCCTGCGCAAACATGGATGACTGGGCAGGCAAGTCCTCGAAGCTCATCAGCGCTTTCTCCTTTGATGTGGCCTGCACAAACTCTTGATCAAATGAGCATTAGATGTCAACCTGACCTTGAACGCAGACGTTCATCAAGGGAGTTTTGGAATGCGTGTTACTTTTCTGGCTGCTGCCGGCGTGCTGGCAACTGCCATGCTTACCACCAGCGTCTCTGCTGAAACGCTGCGCTATGCGGCGGCTACGCCGGCGCTGACGCTGGACCCGCACTCGACCAGCGATTTCACTACCACGGCGCTGTATCGTCAAATGTACGACAGCCTTGTGGGCCTCACCGATGAGATGAGCACCGAGCCAGGCATCGCCATCAGATGGGAACATGATGGCGACAAGACTTGGCGCTTCACGCTTCGTGACGATGTCGTTTTTCATGATGGAACAGCGCTGACTGCTGAGGACGTGGCCTTCTCGATCATGCGCCAGGCTTCGAGCCCGCAGTATCGCGGCTTGTTTGGAACCATCGAGAGCGCTGTCGCAGTCGACGAAACCACGGTTGACGTAACCTCCAGCGTCAGCGATCCCATCCTGCCCCAGCGCATGACCCGACTGTTCGTGATGTCCAAGGCTTGGGCGGAGGAGAATGGCATCGCCGAAGTTCCCCAGCTCGGCGCGACCGGGTCCGAGGCCTACTCGCTGCGCAATGCCAATGGCACGGGCGCGCTCAAGCTGGTCAGCCACGATCCCTCCACGCGTACGGTGATGGAGCGCAACGAAGATTTTTGGGGCGAGGCTGAAGGCGATATCGACGACTTCATTTTCATGCCGATCGGCTCGGCGCCGACACGCCTTGCCAGCCTGTTGTCCGGTGAAGTCGACATGATCATGGATCTGCCGCTTCAAGACATCCAGCGCGTCGAAACCACCGCTGGCTATACTGTCAGCCAGATTCCGCAGCTGAGCTGGATGCAATTGGAGATGGACGGCACGCGCGACGTCGCGATCGAGGCATACGACAAGGCCGGCAATCCGCTACAGGCGAATCCGCTCAAGGACGTCCGCGTTCGGCAGGCCTTCGCCCATGCCATCGATGCTCAGCTCATCGTCGACCGGGTTATGCGCGGCAGCGCCCGCGTCGTCGGTATTCCGTCCGTTCCAGGTCTTGCTGGCCATCAGCCACAGATCGATCAGCGACTAGAACCCGACCTCGAAAAAGCCAAGCAGCTGCTGGCCGATGCCGGTTACCCTGACGGTTTCCAGATCCAGCTTAACTGCCCGTTAGAGCGTTACGTGAACACGGACGAAATCTGTCGCGCGGCCGCGAGCATGCTGGCGCGGATCGACGTGGACGTCCGCGTGAATGGCATGCTCTGGCCGGACTTCGCCGCCATGCTGGTCAATGGTCCCGACTCGAGCTTCCATCTGATTGGCGCAGGTCCCAATTCCTGGAACGGTCAGGACACGTTCACCTCGATCATCATGACCCGCAACCCTGAGGAAGGTATAGGGCAGTTCAACTGGGCTCTCTGGAGCAACGAACGTGTCGACGAAATCGGCTTGGAGCTCGCCGGTACATTCGATGAGGATCGTCGTAACGAACTCTTCGAAGAGGGCTTCACGATCGCACGCGATAACGTCCATGCCGTCTATCTGCACCAGGCCATGCTATCCTGGGCCTCTGCTGACCGCTTCACCACACAGTTGCGCGGTGACGGTGTACCACTGCTCTCGGAAGCTACATTGGCCGAATAACGGGCTTGGGGAAACCAATAGAGCCTGACCTGGCATGTGGTGCTGAGAAACGGGAGCCGCTAGGCTCCCGTTTCCACGGGAAGACCAGCAGTGCTTAGTGCTGCCGATCGCGACTATTTTTGTCCTCTGGAACTTGTGGTCAGGGTTTCAACCCTGCGATTCACAACGGCAAAACCAGTTCTTGCTTAACTCGATGGCTAGTCCGCGATGGTGATGGCCTAGCATGCCGCGTGCGAATTCTCCCGTTCCGTATGATGGGGCCAGGCCTTCTGATCCATCCAGAACAGGTCTACTTTTCGGATCCACGGATGGATGGCAGCGCCTGGCCTTTCTACCACCGTTTCGTGCGGCATCCGCTGCAAACAGGATTTTCCATGCCTCTAGATCCGGTCTACCTTCTGATTATAGGCGCTCTTGCCGGGATCGGCATGGTCGCAGGTCTCTTGGCGGGTCTGCTTGGAGTGGGTGGCGGCATTGCCATCGTACCGTTGTTTTCGGGGGGACTGGGAATAGCTGGGCTGATTCCCGACATTGCCAGCCATCTGGCCGTCGGCACCTCACTCGCTACTATCATCCCGACCTCCATTTCCTCAATGCGGGCGCATAACCGTAGAGGCAATGTCGATCGGTCC